>JBBIKO010000006.1:0-22715 GCA_037445415.1 Bacteroidota bacterium | reverse complement strand
AACTCGAAAAAGTATATATCAATCATAAAATAATTAGTAAACATAAAGATATAAACAATAGCGAAGTAGAAATTATAATTAAGCAAAACAAAAACATATTAGAATTGTCTTTTAATTTAGGACCATTTAAAAGATTGAAATCATTTGATGTTAAAAATTTTAGCTGGTACATTCGATTTTTTTACAATGGTAGTTTTATACAATTACCTTTATATTTTAATTCATCTAACTATAATTACGCTAAGTATAAGGCTAAAAATTCTATTTTGAGTTTTAGGATAAGCAACTATGTATGTGTTGATAAAAACATCAAAAACACCATGGAAATCCCATTGTTTTTATTTCAGGAAATAAAAAAAGGGAAACAACCTATTGTGGCAGAATTGTATGCTAAATACACTGATACTATATTAACAATTAGCTCTCATTCTGAAAAAAATTGTATAAGTATGGGTAGTATAAATTTTGGAGATTCATTGTTTTTAAAAGAAGTTGAAATTCCTGAATTAAAAATAAGATTTTTGTTTGAAATAAACATGCCCGAAGTATATTTGACGAAGTTATATTTAAAAGAAATTATACTTCAAAACAATGAAAACTTTTCGCCACAAGGAATGGATTTTAGCTTTAGAGATGGTTTGCCAGATATATATTGGACTATTTCGTATGAAGTTACTTATACTCACAATTACACAAAATACGATACGATAAATATTTTGCATTTGTCGAAAAAAGATAAAGTTATTTTTGGAGTTTATGACCGCGATGATTTTTCGATAGATGACTTCATAGGCGATTGGTATGGGCATTTATTAACTTTATATAAAGATACTTTTAAAACATTAACATTTGATCATGTATCAAATTTTAAGATAAAAGCTAAAAATATAGGTTGTGTTAATTGTTTATGAAAAGAGTTGTTATATTAGCAGCAGGCGGCAAAGGGTTGAGAATGGATGCAGACATTCCCAAACAATTTATACTTTTTAATAACAAACCTGTTTTGTTTCACACAATTGAGGCATTTTTCAAGTTCGACCAAAATATTTCTATTATAATAGTTTTACCCGATAATTACTTAAATTATTGGCAAAAATTGGTTAGTGATTTTTCTTTTGATGTTCCGCATAAAGTAGTTACTGGTGGCGAAACCAGATATAATTCTGTTAAAAATGCCTTAAGTTTTGTTGAAAATTTCGATTTGGTAGCAGTGCACGATGCTGTTAGACCATTTATTACATCCATTTTTTTACAAAAACTTTTTTATGTTGCACAAAAAAACGGTTCTGCTGTGCCGATAGTAAGCGTAAGCGATACGATAAGAGAAATTAATGAAAGCCAAACTAAAGTATTAAGAAGAGAAAATATTTTTATGGTTCAAACTCCACAAGTTTTTTTTAAAGAATGGTTAATTAATGCATATAACATCCAATATTCTGACGAAATTACAGACGATGCAATGCTTTTAGAAAAGGCAGGATATAAACTAACTTTTGTAGAAGGGTTAAAGTATAACATAAAAATCACTACCCCCGAAGATTTGTTTTTAGCAAATTGTATATCAAAATTGTATTTACAAAGCCATGTATAAAAACCGTACTGTCGAGATTTTGTTTTTACTTTTTTCATTTGTATATATATGGCTATATTTTTTCTTTGGATTCGAAGGTTACTATGGTTGGGACGATATGGAATATGCCCAATTAGCTTATCAATGGGCTACAGGAAACATTGAAATATCGAACAATCATTTTGCATATAGATTGCCAGTAATTGTATTTACAGGTTTAAGCTACAAAATTTTCGGATTAAACGATTTTGCTTCTGCTTTGCCTGCAATAGTTTTAAGTATGCTTATCATTTTATTAGTATATTTTACTTTATCAAAAAATGATACACGAATAATAATTACAGCAATAATAACAACACTACTTATGCCTTATTTCATTATGTATTCTAATAAGCTAATGAGCGATATGTATGTTGCATTAGGTGTTTTTGGTTCTTTTGTTTCATTTTATTTATATAGGTTTCGATATAAAAAATATAGTATTTTGTTTAGTTTGTTATTTTCGTTTTTACTGTTTTTCGCATTTCTAACAAAAGAAGTCGTTGTTTTGATTATTCCTGTTCTACTTTTTTTATTTATTGTTGATGTTTTTAAAAAGCAATTATTACGTTTTTGGTTGTGGGCATTTATTTTTGGAACAATTTTTTTTACAATCTATCATGTTATTATATGGCAGATAACTGGCTCTCCGTTGTCTCGATATTCTGCTATTTTATATAATTCATACATAAATCCTTGCAGTTACGAATTGTTTCCATTTGTAAATACATTAAAAAGAATAGGATACGAATTTTGGATTGAACTAATTTTATCAGGATTGTTTTTTCTTGTTGCATTTGTATTTTTTTACTTTATAAAACATTACAAAAGTATATTTACATACAGAGCAGAGTTATATTGGGTAAATGTTTCTATTTTGGCTTTACTTTCGGCAAATTTTATGACAAAAAGCTATAATTCTTATTCTCCAATGTGTTTAGATGTAAGACATTATTTATACTTAATCCCCATTATATCGGTTGCTGCAGCACCAAATATTGTTCGTTTTTTTTACAGTGCAACCAGAAACCTTAATATTTTAATCTTTATATCTTTTGTAAGTATTGTTTATTTTTTTAATATAAACGAATCAAAAGAAAAAATTTTTGCTTTTACTGTTGTCGCAATATTCTTATTAGTATTTTTTCGAACAATTAAATCGTCTTATAAAATAAAAATTTCTACGTATTATTGGATTAGCTTTTTATTGTTTTGGTTCTATTTTTCTATTTACCAAATGATATATTTTTATGATAATCCTTTTAAAGAGATAAAACCATTTATCGAAAAACATTTTAAAACTGATGAAAAAACCATTGTGATTACCGATCCTATAATGAAGCGAATAGCCAATTACTATACTGCTTGGGATAGTTCTAATGTTAAATTTGTAAGCGATCGTTCATCGTCAATTCCATATTACGACGAAGCAAAACATTATTTTGTTTATAGGAACGGTATTACATGGTGGCACTTAGATAAAAAGAAGCCAGAACCAATGCTTTTATGGTATCTTATAGAACCAAATATAAAGCTAATTGATTCTTTACGAGGAAATGAACTGTATATAGTTGATAATTATAAGAAAATAATAAGACCAACTAACTTTTTATCTTTTTTCTGTGATATGGAAAAAATTTCTACAAATTTCAGTTATAGCAAATATTTTCTCGATTCGTTAACTTCATATTCTGGCTATTATTCGTTTAAATTAGTATCACAAGGCTTTTCTCCAACTCTGTATTTACCTTTTCGTTATTTTGTTACAGATAAAACAGTAAAATTTGAAGTAGAAGTTGCCGCAAAAGTATTATATAAAAAACTAAATAACACAAATATTGTAATTTCTGTTGTCGATTCGCTCAATGAAACAAAGTTTTGGCTTGGGAAGTCATTAAAAAAAATTATTAAACCATCGTTAGAATGGCAAGATGTATTGTTTAAAGCAAGTTATACTCCAAAAGTAAATGAAAAACATATTTTTAAAGCTTATTTGTGGAATAATGATAGCAGCATAGTGCTGATTGATAATTTATTAGTAAACATAACAGTTATCGAACATTTATAAATTTTGTGTAATTTTGAGTTTGTTTTTCGGGGTGTAGCGCAGTTGGTTAGCGCACCACGTTCGGGACGTGGAAGTCGGTGGTTCGAGTCCACTCACCCCGACTTAAACATTGTTCATAATAATTTCAAATGCTTTTTTTTGCTTAATAAGCAATTGTTGTTCTTCTTCTTCAAAAGCTTTAAGCACTGAATTTATAAGTAATTTTTCGCCTGAAAAATATTCTAATATTATCCCTACATTTTCCCTAATAACAAGTATATTATCGTCCTTGTCTTTTATAAATAAAGGTAACGTTAATGACAATGGTATTTGGTATTTTATTTTAATTATGTTTAGAAGATTATCTTTTTCTAATGACGATAAATAAGGAAAAAACTGTACTCCAAAAAAGAAACGTTGATTATAAAAATGTAATTGCGACTTGTTTTTAAGGCTTGATATTTTGTTTTTGTAATATGTAGTTAAATAATTTATTATTTTTTCGGCTTCTATTTGAAAATGGGATTTGCCTAAAATAGAATTTATTTCAGACAAAGTTGAGCCTAATTTAACCTTACCTTTAAATAATATAGGTGTTTCAGTATTAAATAATTCATTCGATTTTATTTGCAAATAATTTTCTTTAAAGTTATATATAAAGAAATTATTCCTGTAATAATAATTTTTGTAATATGTAGCTTTACGATTAAAATATGATATAAGTATATTCATAGTACAAAAATAAGTAAAAATCTCATTTAAACAAGTATATATACTTGTTTTTTTAGAAAAATGTTTCGTAATAAAATTTTAAAAACTACAGTAATTTATTGATATATTTGGTTTTTTAAAATTTAAAATTAAAAAAATATTGATAATTGTTATATTTTTAGTGATAAAAGTTCAAATTTATGTTGCAAATATTCTTCAATAGGTGTACAAGTACATGTTAAATTTCTATCTCCGTAGGCATCATCAATACGCGAAATTGGTGGGAAAAATTTGTTTTCCGAAATCCACGGTAAAGGATAGGCAGCTTTTTTACGAGTATATGGATAGTTCCATTCATCGCTAATTAAATCTTCAGCAGTATGTGGAGCATTTACTATAACATTGTTCGTATATTTCCCTTCTGAAATTTCAATAATTTCGTTGAAAATTTCTAAAAGTGCATCAGCAAATCTATCAATTTCTTGTTTCGATTCGCTTTCTGTTGGTTCTATCATTAAAGTACCTTGTACAGGAAATGAAACAGTAGGAGCGTGAAAGCCATAGTCTATTAGGCGTTTTGCAATATCTATTTCGTTTATGTTAGCAAGTTCTTTAAATTTTCTGCAATCAATAATCATTTCGTGAGCAACAAAATAATTTTTACCTGTGTATAAAATATTATAGTATTTTTTAAGTTTAGCAGCAAGGTAATTTGCGTTTAATATAGCATACTTTGTTGCATTGGTTAATCCTTCTCTACCCATCATTAAAACATAAGCGTGAGAGATGAGTAAAATTAAAGCACTGCCAAATGGACCTGCCGAAATAGCTTCTACTCCATTAACCCCACCTGTTGGTACTATTGGATGCTTTGGTAAAAATTCTTCTAATTCTTTTTTTACCAAAATTGGTCCTGCCCCAGGTCCTCCACCACCATGTGGTATTGCAAATGTTTTATGTAAATTTAAGTGACACAAATCGGCATTAATATTTGCTGGACTTGTTAAACCAATTTGTGCATTCATATTTGCACCATCCATGTAAACAAGCCCCCCATACAGATGAACAATATCAATTATTTCTGTTATAGCTTCTTCGAAAACGCCATGAGTAGATGGGTATGTAACCATTAAACCAGCTAATTCATTTTTATGTTGCTCGGCTTTTTTCTTTAAATCTTCTACATCAATATTCCCATTTGCATCACAATTTACTACCACTACTTTCATTCCAGCCATAGCTGCACTTGCCGGATTAGTGCCATGTGCCGATGATGGTATAAGCATAACATTTCGAAATTTTTGACCTTTTTTTTCATGATACTGTCTTATAACCATTAAACCAGCATATTCGCCTGCAGCACCTGAGTTAGGTTGAAAACTTATTGCATCAAACCCTGTTATTTCTTTCAAATAATGTCCTAATTCTTGCATTATCTGATGATATCCTTGTGCTTGGTCGAGGGGAACAAATGGATGAATTGCACCAAATTCTGGGAAACTAAGTGAAAGCATTTCAGATGCTGCGTTTAATTTCATAGTACATGAACCTAATGGAATCATACTATTGTTAAGAGCAATGTCTTTTCGTTCAAGTTTATTTATGTAACGCATTAGTTCTGTTTCTGAGCGATAAGAATTAAAAACTTGTTGTTTTAAAATTTTGTCGGTACGGGTAAAAGGTAAATAATTTTTTTTCGATAGATTAAAATCATGGTGATTTTTACCAATTACTTCATAAAAAATACCAACAACATCTTTAACATCTTGTTCGGTAGTTAATTCGTCGAACGAAAATTGAACAACATTTGGCTTAATGTATGCAAGATTAATTTTTTTGTATAAAGCTATTTGTTCTACTTTTTTAATGTTAACGTCAGATGGAAGTTCAACGCTTAATGTGTCGAAAAAAGTTTGATTAATTTTCAAATTCAATTTTATTAAATGTTCGTATGCTGTAGCTGTTAAACTGTGTATATACGATGCTATGTTTTTTAATCCTTCATATCCATGATATACAACATACATCCCTGCCATTGTAGCTAACAGAGCTTGGGCAGTGCAAATGTTAGAAGTAGCTCTTTCGCGTTTTATGTGTTGTTCACGAGTTTGAAGTGCCATTCGTAACGCTAAGCGTTTTTTCGAATCGATAGAAACCCCAATTATTCTTCCGGGCATGTTCCTTTTAAACTCCTCTTTCGAAGCAAAATATGCTGCATATGGACCTCCGTATCCCATAGGAATACCGAATCGTTGTGTTGAACCAAACACAATATCGGCTCCCCAAGAACCGGGCGAAGGAAGTAAAACCAAACTCAATGGGTCGGCGGCAACAGATAATAAAATATTTTTCTCGTGGATTTTTTTGGTAAAATCGGTATAATTTGGAATAGAGCCATCTGCTGCTGGATATTGCACAATTGCTCCAAAGAAGTTGTCGTCAAGTTCGATGTTTCTAAAATCGTCAATAACAACCTCTATTTCAAAAGGAATAGCTCTGGTTATAACAACAGCTTTTGTTTGTGGAAAAATTTGTTTATCTAAAAACAACTTTTTTGCATTTCTTTTGATAACTTCTCTCGAACGACTGTTATACATCATTGTCATTGCTTCTGCCGCAGCTGTGGCTTCATCGAGCAGCGAAGCATTTGCTATTTCCATACCAGTTAATTCTAAAATCATTGTTTGAAAATTCAACAATGCTTCGAGACGGCCTTGAGATATTTCTGCCTGATAGGGAGTATAAGATGTGTACCAACTAGGGTTTTCAAGAATATTTCTCTGTATAACAGCAGGTATGTGTGTATTGTAATAGCCCATGCCTATAAATGTTCTGTAAATGTTATTTTTTAAAGCAATTTCTTTTATTCTTTTTAAATAAGTTTTTTCGTCAATGGCTTCAGGTAAATTCAAAGGCTTTTTTAATCTTATATTGTCTGGAACAGTTAAATTTATTAATTCTTCAATGTCTTTAACACCAATGGTTTCGCACATTGCATTTACTTCTTCTGGACGGGGACCTATGTGCCTTTTTTCAAATTTATCTATTTCCATAATTCTAAAAAAATTATTAGTTTTACGTTTTGTAAAGGTATAAAATATCTTAGTAACAAAATGATGTTAATAATCATGTTTAAATTAGTTTTAAAATAATTTTTATGAATAAGTTTTCAATACTAATTTTGTTTTTCCCAGTAACAATTTTGTTTGCTCAAAAAGCCGACACAATTTGGTTTTTAAATGGAGAAAAATTAATAACACCTAATTATTCTATAGATGTTGAAGATGGCGTACTAACATATTTAACTAAAAAAAATAAAATGCGAAAGGTGGGGCTTGAGTTCGTATTTTCTGTAATAGATACGAACAATAACGAAAAAATATATTTCGAGCCAACCACAATAGATAAAAGATATTACAGTATTGATGATATGCGAAACTTTATAAAAGGTGAGTATTATGCAAACGAAAATTATCGTTCCGCTTTCCCTTTTTTATCTGGTGTAGCAACTGGAGTAGCTTCTGTTTATGCTGTTCCTTATTTCTTTGGACTAAATGTTTTTTTTTCGCCGCTGGCACCTGCTGTAAATACTGCTGTGATTGGAACATTTAACTATAAGGAAGAAAAAGTTAAAAAGAAATTTTCAGAATTGGGCGAAAACCAATATTTTGTAGCAGGATATCGCGAAGTAGTTTTACAAAAGCGAATAAATAATACAATAAAGGGAGGACTTGTTGGACTTGGTTTAGGAGTTTTAAGTGTCATAGCTATTCATCAGATTGTAAAATAACTATAGATGGAAGTTGAAAAAATTACATTTGCGAATGGTTTGACAGCACTTTTGTACGAAGATAAAAGCAGCCCTCTTGTTGTTGTGAATGTGTTATATAAAGTTGGTTCGAGAAATGAAATTGCTGAAAAAACAGGTTTTGCCCATTTATTTGAACACTTAATGTTTTCCGGCTCAAAAAATGTAGAAAATTTCGATGAAATTGTTTCGCTTGCAGGTGGCGAAAACAATGCGTTTACAAATACTGATATAACAAACTATTATATTAATCTCCCTGTCGAAAATTTAGAAGTTGCTTTATGGCTCGAAGCAGATAGAATGCAAAATCTTAACATAAACGATAAATCTTTAAATATTCAGAAAAAAGTTGTTGTTGAAGAATTTAAACAACGTTATTTGAACAAGCCTTATGGAGATGTTTCTCATATTTTAAGAAAACTAATTTATACACAACATCCTTATCGTTGGCCAACAATTGGTTTAAACCCAGAACATATCGAAAAGGCAGCTTTAAACGATGTTTACAAATTTTACCAACAATGGTATTCTCCTAACAATGCTATTTTAAGCATCGTAGGAAATATAAATTATAGCGAAACATATACTCTTATAGAAAAATGGTTCGTTAATATTCCACACAAAATTAATCTCAACCTGAACTTACCAGAAGAACCTGATAAAATTAAACGTGTTTTCGAACAAGTAAATCGTAATGCACCTTTACCAGCACTTTTTATAGCATTTCTTATGCCAGAAAGAACACATCCCAATTATTACGCTTACGATATGATATCTGACTTATTGGGGAATGGGCATTCATCACGATTATACCAGACTTTAGTTAAAGAAAAACAAATTTTTCAATCATTAACATCTTATATATCGGGCTGTATTGACAAGGGGTTTTTAATGGTAGAAGGGAAAGTAAATCAATCGTTTACGCTTGAACAAGCAGAAGAAGAAATTTGGAATATTTTAATCAATTTACCTGATAACTTAAACGACTACGAAATTCAAAAGGTAAAAAATAAATTCGAAGCAAACTTTATAGGCTCTCTTATTGATATAAATAGTAAAGCTGAATCTTTAGCTTATTACGAGTTTGTATTTGGTGATTTTAAGTATTTATACAAAGAAATTTCAAATTATAATGCAATAACAAAAGAACAAATTGTAAGTATATTAAAAAATAATATAACCTTTGATAAGTCTGTTGTTTTATATTATAAATAAATAATAAACAGAATGAATCAAACTTTAATAAAAAAAATAAATAAGATAAACATACCAACCATCGAAAAAACTCAGATTTCTTCTATTCCTGTATTTTACAAAGGTGGATTAGAGCAACCTTTATCAAAAATAGAAATTGTATTTAATGCGGGCGAAACTTTTTCAAAAAATCCGCTTGTGGCAGTTCTTACATGTTCAATGTTGTTGGAAGGAACAAAAAAATTAACTTCTAAACAATTTTCAGAAAAGATTGATTTTATAGCTGCTGAATTATATGCAAATACATTTTTAGAACTTGCTTCAATTTCTTTGGTTTCGTTAAATAAACACTTTGTAAAAGCCATAAAACTCTTAAATGAATGTATAAACGAACCACGATTTGATATTAATGATTTTAACATTTTAAAAGAAAATACCCAAAAAAAACTTCATATAGATTTAAAAAATGTAAATATAATTTCCAGAAGAGAATTTTTTAAAAACCTATATAAAAATCATCCTTACGGCAGAATAATAGAAGATAATCACTTTAATGATGTTTGCATCAAGCAACTAAATGATTTTCACAATCGTCTTTACTATGCCGACAATGCAGTTATATTTTTGTCGGGAAATGTGAACGACAATATTTTAAGTATTCTGAACAAAAAATTAGCTATACCTATAAAAAACTCACATAAATATGAAATTAAAGAAATAGAACAAACAAACACTGGTAATATATTTATGGAAAAAACAGACGCTGTTCAAAGTGCTATAAAAATAGGCAAGTTAATTATTACAAAAAATCACCCCGATTATATTCCATTGTTTATTACAACAGTAGTGCTCGGTGGCTACTTTTCCTCGCGTTTAATGAGAACTCTTCGTGAAGAAAAAGGATATACTTACGGAATAAACTCTTACATTTTTACTCACAAAAAGACTAACGTATTTATTATCGCTACAGAAGTTATTGCCGAACACACAAAAGATGCTTTAAAATGTATATACAATGAAATAAATAGGCTTTGTAATGAAAAAATATCTGATTACGAACTTAATAACGTTCGTTCTTATTTATCTGGACAATTACTACGGTTGTTTGATGGACCCTTTAATTCAATAGAAGTTTTTAAAGGAATGTATTTTAGTAAACAAGAAATGAACTTTTATTTCAATTATTTTAACTGGCTCCACAATATTTCACCTGATGTAATATTAACTATGGCACAACGTTATTTATCTGGTAATTTTCTTGAAGTTGTAGTAGGAAAAATGAAGTAAGATGCATTGGTGTAGCGTAATATTATTGCTATTTTGTTCACAGCTTATATTTTCACAAGATATCTGGCCTCCCGATGTCCCAAAACTCGATACAGTTAGTGTATATGATTTCAACACTGGGGCTGTAATTATATCTTGGTATCCAAGCGACTCGTCTGATGTTGCAGGATATAGAATTTATCGCTCAATTAATACTTTATGGCAACCAATTGCCGATGTTCCTGCTCCAGCTACTTCTTACATCGATAATTCTGCAACAAGTAATTTCCATCCAGAGCTGTACAGAATTGCAGCTTATGATGAAGTAGAGAATCTAAGTGCAATGACTCCAGAAAATAAATATCACAATACAATATATGTTTTCCCTTATCAAGATAGTGTAAATTGTGTTTATGCAATACGATTAAATTGGAATCGCTATTTAAATTGGGAAGAAGGTGTAAAAGAATATAGAATTTATGTAAGTGAAAATTTTAGTCCTTTTACATTGTTAGCTACTAATAGTGGTAATACGAATCAATATTTTCACATGAATGTTAATGATAATACTTCGTATTGTTACATAATACGTGCTATTAGCAATAATTACAGAACATCTACATCAAACAAAACATGCTTTTTTACAGATTTACCAAATCTTCCTACTTTCATTAAAGCCGATTATGCTACTGTAGAAGATAAAAAGATAAAATTATCGTTTACTTTAGATCCACAAGCTACTATTTGTCGTTATCGATTACAACGTTCGACAGATGGAGTAAATTTTGACCCAATTAGTTTTTTAAATCAATGTGATAATAAATATACGTACACCGACGCAAATGTTAATGTTGAAAAACGATATTATTATCAATTAGTAGCTATTGACCAATGCAATCAGGCAAGGCTATATTCTAACATAGCATCAAATATTGTAATTTATACTTCAAGCAATGATGAAGTACAAAGTGTTATTAAATGGAATAGATACCAAAATTGGCTTTCTGAAATTGATTCTGTTTACTTGTATCGAATTATTGATGGAGAAAGTAATTACGAACTGATATATTCTTCTGTTAACACTTATGATACTTTAAAATTAGATGATTTAAGTAATATTGCTCTTCATTCTCCAGCAATATCAAATAAATTTTGTTATTACGTAGAACAAGTTGAGCGTTCAAATCAAACTACAGCAAATAAAAGCAAATCAAACATTTCGTGCACATATCAAACTACACGAATATTTGTTCCAAATACTTTTACACCCGATGGCGACAATTTAAATAATACTTTTAAACCAATAATTACATTTATTGATAAAGAAGGATATGTTTTTAAAATATTTGATCGCTGGGGTTTTTTAGTTTTCCAGACAACAGATGTAACAATTGGATGGGATGGAAAAATAGGCGATAAACTTTGCCAACCAGGAATGTACACATATTATTTTTTGTATAAAACTATTGATGGGCAAATAAAAGAACGTTCGGGTGTTGTATATGTATATTTCCCATAACTATTATTTATACACAATAAAAAAATGTTGTTATAGTCTTTTTACTCTGAAAAATTAAATAAAAGCTCTTTCTATTGTTTTGCAAACGTAATCTATTTGTTCATAGTTAATAGTTAAGGGTGGAGCTAAACGAATAGCTTTGTCGTTAAACAAAAACCAATCAATTAAAATACCTTCGTTAAAGCAATGTTTAACAACCTTTTGTACTTCATCAAAACTGTTTAATTGCAAAGCTATCATTAAACCCTTACCACGAATTTCAATAAAGTGTTTTGATGGCAATTTTTTCCGAAAGTAATCTTCTTTAGATGCAACTTCATTTAATAAGTTATTTTTTTCAATGTAATCAATAGCAGCAAGAGATGCAGCACACGACAAAGGATTGCCTCCAAATGTTGTTAAATGACCTAATGAAGGATTATAGCTAAAAACAGACATTATTTTTTTTGAAGTAACAATAGCTCCTAATGGCAATCCTCCTCCTAAAGCTTTAGCTAAAACCAATATATCGGGGAAAACTTTAAAATGTTCGAAAGCAAAAAACTTACCTGTTCTACCAATTCCTGTTTGTATTTCATCAAATATTAGCAAAACATTGTTCGTCAAACATATTCTTTTTAGTGATTTTAGAAAAGATTCTTTAATAGGAATGTACCCTACTTCACTTTGAACTAATTCGACAAAAACAGCTGCTGTTTGCTCTGTTATTTTACTTAAACTGTCTTCGTTGTTAAATTCTATGTAATCAACATCTTGCAAAAATGGCCCGTACGAATCAAAATATTGTTTTTGATTCATAAGGCTCATTGCTCCAATAGTACTTCCGTGATATGCATCTTTACAAGAAATTATTTGCTTTTTACCAGTAAAGTGTCGAGCAAGTTTTATTGCTGCGTCTATTGCTTCTGCACCAGAATTAACAAAATAAACATTATCTAAAAAGTTTCCCGTAAGCTCAGATAATTTTTTTGCCAATAAAACCTGTGGATTTTGAATGTGTTCGCCGTAAACCATCGTATGAAGGTAACGTTCTGCCTGCGATTTAATTGCTTCAATAATTTCCTTCCGTTGATGACCAATATTACTTACAGATATGCCAGAGATACAATCTAAATATGCTTTGTTGTTTTCATCGTATAGATATTCTCCTTCGGCTTTTGTAATACAAATTGCAAGTGGAGAATTAGATGTTTGGGCTACGTGTTTAAAAAATAATTCTCTCAGTGGCAACATTTTACTTTAAAATAACATTCAGCGTTTTTATAAGTTCTTCTTTATACGACTTGCCTATTGGTAATAATTTTGTTCCATCGTTTGTTTTTATTATAACAGAATTTTCTTCAATCCCTCTAATTTTATTCAAATTTACAATATAAGAGCGATGAATACGCTTAAATTTATTTTTTGGCAATTTATTTTCTATTGATTTCATTGTAAAGTGTATTGTAAATTTTTCGTCGAGAGTGTTAATAATAATATAATTTTCTAAGGCTTCAATGAAAACAATATCGTTAAAATTCAATTTTAGTAACGTAGCATTTTTTTTAACAAATATTTCTTCGGCTAAACTTGCATCTTCATTAGGCTTTTGAGCTGCTAAAAAATTATCAATTTTTTTAAACGCACGATTAACAGATTTGTAAAAACGTGCATAATTAAATGGTTTTAACAAATAATCTGTTACTTCGTAATCGAAAGCCGTTACTGCATACTTCTCTTTTGCCGATACTATAATTATTTGAGAATTTGTTTGTTTTAATGTATTTAAAAAATCAATCCCATTCATTTCAGGCATTTCTATGTCAAGAAATATCAAATGAACAGGTTCTTGCAATTGATTTAAACTATTTATTGCATCAATTGCATTAGAATACGAATATAATAGTTGAAGCGAATCAGTTCTATTAACATATTCTTCCAAAATTTTTCTCGATATTTTATCATCATCAATAATAATACAATTCATTGCCATATAATAAATATTAAACTATTCGTCAATAAAAACTTAACGTTAGTAAAAATTTTAGTAAATTTACAAAAGTTTTACGTATAATTTAAAATTATGTTATAATTATTATGTTAAAAAAAATTTTTAAAGCAGTTACCGTTTTTATTTTCTTACTTTTAACCAAATCAATAATAAGCCAACAAACAATCTTATTAAAAATAAAACCACAATATAAGTCAAAATGCTTTATGAGTTATATTTCAATCGCTTCGTTGCAAAGCATTTTGCAAAACAAGCAATTTTATATGAAGCAACTTTTCCCAAAAGCATATTTCCCAAAAGACACACAAGACGTTTTTTATAAATATTGTGTTGATATATCTACTATTTACGAAATTCAATTTAAAGAAAATGTTGATATAAATAAAATTATACAACAAATAAATTTATTACCCGAAACTGAATATTGTCATCAAAAAGATATCCCGGAGTTGCTCTATACTACTAATGATCCGGCTATAGGTGTACAGTATTATCTGAACAACACAAATGCTTTTCAAGCATGGGATATTTTTAAAGGCGATAGTACAGTAGTAATAGGGATTATAGATACAGGTACAGAACTTGCACACGACGATCTGTGGGGAAATATAGCTTATAACTATAACGACCCTTTAGATGGTTTGGATAACGATGGAGACGGATTTAATGATAACTTTAGAGGATGGGATATTGGGAATAATGATAATAGTGCCGAGTGGAGCGAAAATGCAGCAGTATCTAATCCACACGGGGTATTAGTTGCTGGTATGGCAGCACCTACAACTAACAATGGTATAGGGATAGCTGGTGTTGGATTCAAAACAAAATATTTACCTGTTAAAGTTATCGATTCAACAGGCGTTTTGTCTAGAGCATACGAAGGAATTGTTTATGCTGCAGACCATGGATGTAGAATAATAAATTGCTCGTGGGGAAGCACAGTCCCAACACCTTTTGGGCTTGATGTAGTAAAATATGTTACATACAACCGAAAATCGTTAATTTTTGCTGCAGCTGGTAATAAAGGGCATACAACCAACAATATATATTTTCCTGCTGCTTACGATGAAGTTGTTGCTGTTGCTGCTACAAATCAAAGCGATATAAAATGGGAAAAATCGTGTTATGGTTATCATGTAGATGTTTCTGCACCTGGCGAAAACGTTTATTCTACATATTCAAATAATAGTTACACTTTTGGTTGGGGAACATCATACGCTTCTCCATTAGCATCATCGGTTGCTGCATTGGTTTACGGATATTATCAAAAACAGTTAAACCCTTTTCAGTTGAAAGCAATTATTGAACAAACTTCAGATTTTATTGATACTATCCAAGCAAATCAACCTTATGCTGGTCAAATTGGTAAAGGCCGTGTTAATGCAAAAAACGCATTAACTCAGAGCATACAGAAATCGGTTCGATTATTTAATTACGAAATTACAGAAAATAATAGCACTGCTGTATTAACTTTTTCAATTTTAAACCTTTTTAAGCCTACTTTAAATTTATATGCAAAAATTAGAAGCAGTTCAACTTGCATTACTTTTATAGAGGATAGTATTTACATTGGTGTATTAGATAGTATGCAATTATTTACAAACGGAATATATAAGTTTATATACAATATATCTTCGATGTGTAATTTCGATGAAAAAGTTGATTTTTTTATTGAGCTTTATGATAGTCAATATACAGAAACTTTTTATTATCCAACTATTGTAAATAAAAGCTATGCCGATATTAGTAACGATGTTTTATCAATAACGGTCTGTTCTAACGGTAGAATTGGTTATCATTCTTTCTCACCTGTTTTTGGCAATGGTATAAAATACTATCAAAGTAACTCGCTTGTCTCGCAAATGGGGATTATATTGTATGATAAACAAAAAGCTTCGTGGTGCTTTTTAGGTAAAAACGATTTTAAAAGTAAACAAAAAGTTAGCAAAACAGAAACAGAAAAAATTGTGATTAGTAATTCTATTTTTTCCGATTCGCTTAATTCTACACCTTTAAAAATAGAAGTAAATCAAACTATTTCTTTATACAAAACAGATTCTTTAAAACATTTTGCTACAATACAATATACTTTAAAAAACAATTCAAATTTCGATTTCGATTCGTTATATGTTGGCTTGTTTTCAGATATAGATATTTTAAATGCTGAAAAAAATAAAATTAGTTTCGATAGTTTATTAAGGCTACAATATGCTTATTCTTCGTTTATGAATGGAGTACACGTTGGCTTTTGTATAACAGATAATTTTCAAAAAAATTATTATGCTTTCGATAATAATGGAGATAATCAAAGCATTAAAATTGACGATGGATTGAATTTGATAGAAATAAAACAAATTTTTGAAAATAATCGTTACGAAGCAGGTAATATTGATGGAAACGACGTTTCATCTATTGTTTCTTATGGACCTATGTATATACCAAAAAACGATTCTATAAAATTAACTTACCTGATGATATTTGGCAGGAATTATAACGAATTGATAACAAATTCTTTATATGCTTTATCTTTTTTTGATACTACTATAAGCATAAATACAAGTTCGTTATTTAATAACGTACTTATATATCCCAACCCAACAACAAACTTCTTTTATGTTACCTTACCACAAAATAATAACAAAATTGTTTCAATAAAAGTATTTAATAATCAAGCTGTAAATGTTTATAGTAATACTTTTTATACTTCTGATAACTTAATTTTAGTTAATCATGGTTTAAAAAAAGGATTATATATTGTTCAAATTCAATTAAATAATTCCCAAACATATTATAGAAAATTAATAATATACTAAATATTCTTAAAAAATATTAAATCTTTAATAATAATTTTTCTATTTTAAAAATATTATTTATCTTTGCATCAAATTACTATTATGGATATTAAAAGTTACATATCGAAACATGGCTTAAAAGTAACCCATCAACGTGTGGCTGTTATAGAAGCTATTATGAAAAATAATAATCATCCTTGTGTTGAAGATTTGTTTAAAGAACTTTCTCAAAATGTACATGGTCTGTCGAAAGCTACTTTATATAACATATTAGAACAATTTTGCGAAAAAGGAATTCTTAAAAAGATAACAACTATGGATGGTAAATTAAGATACGATTTAAAACACTTACCACATCATCATATTCATAACATAAACGATGGAACAATAACAGATTATTACGATGATGAAATAAATGAAATAATAACAAATTATTTCAAAAATAAACATTTCGATAATTTAGAAATAGTTGATATTTCTTTAGAAATAAAAGCAAAACCAATTAAATTTTAAGTATATGAGAACAACAAATCAAATAGGCCTCGATGCCTTAAAATCGAAAGAATTAAGCCAAAAGCTTAATGAATTACTAGCTAATTACCACGTTTTTTACATGAACACACGTGGTTTTCACTGGAATATTAAAGGTGATAAGTTTTTCGAATTACATTTAAAGTTTGAAGAATTGTACAACAATTTACAACTTAAAATTGACGAAATAGCAGAACGTATATTAACTTTAGGCGAAACACCTTTACATACGTTTAGCGATTTCTTAAAACATAGTAAAGTAAAAGAAGAACGAAATCTTTTTGATGCAAAATCAACTGTAGAGAGTGTATTAGAAGCCATTCAAGTAATTTTGGAAATAGAAAGAGAAATATTGAAGCTTTCTGCCGAAGCAGATGATGAAGGAACCAATGCACTTATGAGCGATTACATCCGAGAAAAAGAAAAGTTAGTTTGGATGAATAAAGCTTATTTAAGTTAATAAACTATTATTAAAAACAAAGAAGCTGTCTCAAAATAACGAGGCAGCTTTTTTTATTTTTTCCCGGCTTAGTAGTAAAAAATTGTTTAATTATCTGATATACAAATACATAAAAATTCGTATAAGCACTATACAATTATCCCCAATTACGCAATTGGAAAAATTTCTAAAGCGTATCTTTAAAAAATTTTAATTTTATATAATTGACATACAACATATTGTAAAAGTTGTTTTTACAATGTAAAAGCATATATCCTTGTAAGAAAATCTAACCCTGCATAATGAATGGTACACAAGTATGTGTATTACATCAAGGGAATTTACACTACCGATTTATTATTCTTATGCGTAATTTGAGATAAATATAAAAACATTCACTGTTGAATATCAAAATGTTATGAAATATTATTAACAACAACACGTTGAATTATAAACAATAATTAAAAAGGCTGCCCTTTTGAGACAGCCTCTTTATTTGTATGCAATACAAATAATTAATGATATTAATTACCATGCAAATAGAGGAAACTTAGACATCATCTCTTTTACTTCATGACCTACTTGTTGTACAATTTCTTCGTTATTGATATTTGAGATTATTTTATCAATAAAATCAACAATAATTGGCATGTGTTCTTCTTTTAATCCACGTGTTGTTATAGCAGGAGTACCAACTCTTATTCCAGATGTTAAGAAAGGCGAACGACTGTCGAAAGGTACCATATTTTTGTTTATCGTAATGTGTGCCTTTACAAGTGTATTCTCAACTTGTTTGCCCGTTATATCAGGAAATTTAGTTCTCAAGTCAATAAGCATAAGATGATTGTCTGTTCCTCCTGAAATAATTTTATAATTTTTTGCTAAAAATGCATCAGCCATAGCTTTCGCATTTTTATGAACTTGTTTGATGTAATCATTGTAACCAGGAGTTAATGCCTCACCAAAGGCAACTGCTTTTGCTGCAATAACGTGTTCAAGTGGTCCACCTTGAGTTCCAGGGAATACAGCAGAGTCAATTATTGCCGACATCATTTTTACTTCACCTTTGGGAGTTGTTAATCCCCATGGATTAGGAAAATCTATACCAATAAGAATAATTCCACCTCTTGGACCTCGTAGCGTTTTGTGCGTTGTAGATGTTACAATATGGCAATGTGGGAAAGGATTGTTAAGTTCTTTTGTAGCAATAAGACCGGCAGGATGTGCTATATCTGCCATTAGTAAAGCACCAACTTTGTTAGCAATTTGTCGCATGCGGGCATAGTCCCAATCTCTGCTGTATGCCGATGCACCGGCAACAATAAGTTTGGGTTTATGTTCAATTGCCAATTTTTCCATTTGGTCGTAATCAACAAGTCCGGTATCTTCTCTTACCTGATAAGCTATTGGTTGGTAAAGTATTCCGGAATAATTTACTTGTGAGCCATGCGTAAGATGTCCTCCATGAGCAAGATCTAAACCTAAAAATTTATCGCCGGGTTTTAAAACGGCAAGCATAACAGCAGAATTTGCTTGAGCTCCTGAGTGAGGTTGAACATTAGCATACTCTGCTCCGAACAATTCTTTAAGTCTGTCTATTGCTAATAGTTCTGATTTATCTACTACTTCGCAACCACCATAGTACCTTTTTCCAGGATATCCTTCGGCATATTTGTTTGTCATAACCGAGCCCATTGCTTGTAAAACATAAGGGCTAACAAAGTTTTCTGAAGCAATTAGCTCAATACCATTTAATTGTCGTTGATATTCTTCTTCAATAAAGCTAAATAAAACAAGATCTTTTTCCATGAAAAAAAATTTTTAACACAACAAAGTTAGTTTTTTTTCAAAATACGTATGAATTTTAAAAAAAAAAATTTTTTAAAATTTTAATATTTTTTTTTGCAATTTAGAAATTATGTTATACATTTGCATATACTATATTGTTTAATTAAAAAATTAAAATTATGGAAGAACAAGTAATGGAAACAAAAAAACGTCCAACGTTTATTACAGTTTTAGCAATTTTAAGCTTTATTGGTGTTGCTTGGCAAATAATTTCTGGATTTATCACAATGGCGGCTGGTGCTGTTTCTTCAACAATTACTGGTGCCGGTAAGTCTTATGCAGAAGGGTTAGAATCGTTAGAAGGAATGGAAAATATTGAAGGAATGGATCAAGCAATGTCGGGCTTAAATGAAGCCGTTGATGCTGCAGGTGCTTTAGCACAAAATGCAACTTTATTAGGTATAATAAATATAGTTGCAGCCTTAGTATGTTTATTAGGAGTTATTTGGATGTGGCAACTTAAGAAAAAAGGTTTCTTTGTTTACGTTGTAGGCGAATTAGCTGCTCCTATTGCTACTATAGCATTAGTAGGCTTTGGTTTAGGTGGAATGATGGCAACTTTGGGATTGATAGTTCCTATCATAATGATTATTTTATACGCTATTAATTTAAAACACATGAGTTAATTAGATTATTAAAAATCAACCATAAAAGAGGCTGTTTCGCTTTTGAGACAGCCTTTTTTTGTAACTTATTTAAAGCAAAAACGTCTAAGATACATAACGATAAAATAGATGAATGTTGAAGAATTTAATAAAATAGTTGATATATGTGCTGATGTATTATATCGTTTTGTACTTAAAAATATAAAAAATGAACTGAAAGCAGAAGATATTGTTCAAGATAGTTTTGAACAATTGTGGAAAAATGCGCACAAAATTGAAGTTTCTAAAGCAAAGTCTTATTTATTTACAACAGCGTATCATAAAATTATTGATTTAATTAGAAAAGAAAAAAGAATTTCTTATTTAAGCGAAGAACACGAAAAAAATTATATATACACATCGAACAATGTTGATATACAAGAAATATTGCATAAAGCTATTGATAATTTACCACCTATACAGAAAGCTGTTTTAATTTTAAGAGATTATGAAGGTTATGAATATAAAGAAATTGAAGAAATTACAGGATTGTCTGAATCGCAGGTAAAAGTATATATTTTCAGAGCAAGGAGCTATTTAAAAAAGTATATAGGAAATATTTTTGTACTAATTTAAAATGAGAATTACAGAAGAAAACATAGAAAAATATATTATCTGCTACTTCGAAGGTGAATTAACCATCGAAGAAAAGGAAGCATTATTACAAGCAATTTCGAAAAACGATTATTTTAAAAGTATTTATGATACATATAATTTAACATATCTTAAAGCTCCTATTATAAAACTAAAAGATAAAGAAAAGATTAAAAAAATTGCAGCAAACTGCATCATAAACGAATGGGAAGATATGTGTATTAAGTATATAGAAAATTTATTGTTGCCAGAAGAAAAAAGAGAGTTTGAAGAAATAATTAAACACAATGATGAAAAAAGAAAAATTTTCAATTTATATCAAAATACAATTTTATTGCCCGATTTTTCTATTGTAAAAATATCTAAAAATAAACTAAAACGAAAAAGCACATTTTTATTCAAATATAAGACAGTAAAATTATATGGTTTGGCAGCAGCTGTTATAATTGCTTTTATTTTATTTTTGCCAATCATGACCAATAATTTATATCAAACACCGCTTTTACCTAAAACAAAAGGCACTATTGCGTATTTTAGAAAAGCATATTCAAAAAATATCCATATAACCAATAACAAACAAAAAGTAAAGTCTTCTTTAAATTATGAAGAAAAATCGAAAAACATAACTATTCAAAACGTAAATGATACCTTTTTAATAACTGCTGAAATACCAAAAGAAGAAATACAAAAAGAATTTTTTATTGAACCTTCTAATGCAAAAAGTGTGAATACAGATACAACTTTTGATATTGATGCCTTTAAAGAAGGCTTAGAAAAAATATTTGCAAGCCAAAAGTTTAGTTATTTTCACGACATTATAACTTTTGATGAAAAGCAAAATACTATTTCGAGTAAAAATTTTAGCAGTCTATGGGGCATTTTACAACAAGGAACAAAGCATATTTCAGATATTACAGGTGCTAATATAAAAGTGAATGAATTTAAGAACGAATACTATACAATAAAAGAAATAGCAATTGGGAATATTAGTTTTTCTAAAACAACTAATAAATAAATTTTGTAACAAAAATAAACATTGTTCGTCATAAAATTAAAAACAATAAAATATACTATGAAAAGAAGTTTAATAATATTTTTTAGTGTGTGGTTTGTATTTTATTCATTTGCTCAAAACGATACCACAACAATAACTTGGAATAAGGGGAAAGTTTTAATAATAAATGAAAAAGAAGATACAATAAAAGTAATTGATAAAAACCAAAATGTTGAAAACAAAAAGAAAAAAGCAAAAAAATTTAAAGGTAAATGGTCGGGTATTGAAATTGGAGCGAATGGATTTTTGACTTCATCGGGTTCTTTTACGTTGCCCGAAAAGTGGAACTATCTCGATTTATACCAACCAAAATCTATAAATTTTAATTTTAATTTTATAGAAAAAAATATAAATTTAGTTGAGAAAAAATTAGCAATAATAACAGGCTTAGGTATTGGTTGGAATAATTACAGTTTTAACAGAAAAACAGTATTGTTATCTCATCTCGACACTTTATCTTTTGGTTACGATTCTTTAATTAAGAAAAGCAAGTTGGTTGTTACAAATTTACGATTGCCATTGCTTTTAGAATTCCATATATCAATTAACCAATTTAAAGACATTTTATATATTTCTGGTGGTGTAGTTGGAGCATTGCGAATAGGCACATATACTAAAAATTTATATTCAAATAAAGACAATTCAAAAGATATTAAAAACAAGGATGAT
>JBBIKO010000005.1:23036-23627 GCA_037445415.1 Bacteroidota bacterium | reverse complement strand
GTTTTACAAATTTTATTTTTTCTTTTAATTCTTTTTTTGTTTTCGACTCCATTAAAAATCTGACCGTGCATATATTTTTTGCTCCTGCCTGCAATACATCATCTATATTTTCTGGAAAAATACCACCTATTGCTACCAATGGTAATTTTGAAATTTTTAATGCTTCTTTTAATGTTGAAATACCAACGACAGGGTCTGGTTTTTCTTTTGTTGTTGTATTAAAAATAGGTCCGAAACCAACATAATTAAGTTTGAAATTGTGAGCCTGCTTAAGTTGTTCTAAATTATGTGTTGAAATTCCTATTTTGAAATCATTACCAACAATAATTGTAGCGTCTTTGTACGAAATATCTTCTTGCCCTAGATGTAAAACATCGGCATCTACAATTTTGGCAATATCGGGTCTGTCGTTAATGACAAAAAGTGTATTGCTTCCTTTCAAAACTTCTTTTATTTGTCTGGCAATAGTTACAATTTCCCTATCTTTTTTATATTTTTCACGTAATTGTAAATAACGAATTTCTTCATCTGCAAAAGTTTCTGCAATTGTTACGTAATCTAAATATGGTTTAGTTATTATTCCGTATAATC
>JBBIKO010000005.1:17833-23026 GCA_037445415.1 Bacteroidota bacterium | reverse complement strand
TTTTAAATAATTATCAATCAATTCAGCTGCTTTTTTTCCTGAAAAAAGCATACCACCAAAAATTGGCCCCATGCGATAACTACCACTTACACCATTTGCAGCCATCCCTGAAACAAACAGACCTGGGTATATTTCTTTGGTGTTTTCGATAGTTGTTTTTTCGGCTTCTTCTACCTGTAACGATTTTTCGCCAACAACACCGCCTGTTTCTGTATTCAAACGAACGTTATTTTTTCTTGCAAGTGTTTTAGCAATTTCACAATCATGTCCTGTTCCATCTAATACAGCTTTTGCCATAATAATTAGTGGATCAACATGTAGTTTGTTAAGATGAACTGGTGTCCAATTGACAACAACACCACTTACTTTGTTGTTTTTAAAAACAACATCTTCAATTGAATAACAATTAAATAAAGTACAGCCAGCATTTGTTGTTGCATAAATTAATGCCGAAGTAGCAAGTATCGAATCAACAACAACACAATTTGTATCATAGCGTTGATACTTAATTTTCAAATCGTCTAATATGTGTAATGCTTCGTTTTGAATAACAATTTCGTTAAACATCATTGCACCTCCCCACATTCCACCACCAGGTGCTAATTTTTTTTCGAAAATAGCTGTTTTATAACCTTTTTTTGCTAAATAATAACCAGCTAACATTCCAGATGGACCTGCTCCAACAATAGCAACATCTAAATCGAGATTTTCTTTTAGCTTTTTAAAATACTGTTCTACAATGCTTAATGAAACAATTTTTTCCATAAATTTAATTTTTAAATGATTTAGTTATTTTAATAATCAGGTATGACAATAATACAAAAGCACTTCCTTTTTTCCCTACGCTGGCATTACCCAGATCAGGTTCAAAGGGTATAATCTCAGCCCGAGTATTAAGGCACCCCTGATGTTGCAAATGTAATAAAAAAATTATGAAAAAGTACTAGTAATTGTTAATTATAAATAAATGTATTTTACTAACAAATTTCTACATTTTGTTTGTACAAAATTATTAATGACATGAAAAATTAAAGACAATTCTTTTTGATTTTAATTTTTTTTTCATTTTTTTTGCAATGTATAATATTTTAACGTATATTCGTTGTTTAAAAGAAAAAAGTTCGTCCAAATGAAACGACTGTGGTTTATTTTATTGATATTTACTATATTACAGTTTCCGTTAAAAGCAGGTGAGATAGTTATTGATGGAATATTTCAAGGAAAAAATCTTTATGTAATGAATCCATTCGCTTCTTCTGGAGTTGGGTTTTGTGTTTTTGAAGTTACTGTTAATGGTAAAGTTTCTACAGATGAAATTAATTCAAGTGCTTTTGAAATAGATTTAAGTGTTTTTACGTTTAATATTGGCGATAAAATAACTGTAGTAATTAAGCATAAAGATAATTGTGTTCCTAAAGTTCTAAATCCTGAAGTGTTAAAACCTAAGAGTACATTTAATGTAACTGCCATAGAAGTTACAAAAGATGGTTATTTAAAGTGGACAACAACAAATGAATCGGGTAAATTACCTTTTATAGTTGAACAATATCGTTGGAACAAATGGATTAAAGTAGATGAAATAGAAGGGAAAGGAACAGCAGGACAAAATAATTATAATGTAAAGGTTTATCCACATTCTGGAAACAATAAGTTTAGAGTAAAACAAGTTGATTATACCAAGAAACCACGACTGAGTCAAGATGTTTTGTTTAAATCGCTTCAACCCCCAGTTACATTAACTAATAAAAAATTTGAAACCGAAATTACATTTAGCTCTGAAACTATGTACGAAATATACGATTACTACGGAAATAGAATATTAAAAGGTAATGGCAACAGTGTTAACATTGCTGGATTAAAGAAAGGCGACTATTTTATAAATTTCGATAATATAATGGATCAGTTCAAAAAGAAGTAGTCTTTTTCAAAGTTTTAATATCAAAATTATTCTCTAATTCATTTGTAAGCCAGTATGTTTTTAAACCAAGTAATTTTGCTGCTTCTATATTTTCTAAACTATCGTCAATAAATAGTGTTTCTTCGGCTTTTAAATTTTGGTCATTAAGTACAAATTTAAAAATATCAATGTTTGGTTTGCGAAGTTTAATTTCAAAAGAAAAAAAAGTTTTTACAAAAAAATTTTCAATTGAAATAGCATTAGTGGCTGAACAGAAAATTAGTTGGAAATGTTTGTAGTGTATGTGGTTTGTATTGCTTAGTAAATATATTTTAAAATTTGTTTTCAGTTGCTTTATAAGTTCAATTCGTTCGGCAGGAATATCAAGTAGCATTGCATTCCAAGCTTCATTAATCTGGTTAAAATTAATATTTTTGATGCTATGTTGTTTTATAAATGAAAAAAACTCATTATTAGAACATTTTCCAGTTTCTAATTTATGAAGTATGTTTGATGCACTAAAATCGGTAAACAAACGCTCTGCCTGAAATACTCCTAATTGTTTTAAAGATTGAATTGTTAGTTTTGGATTTATATTTAAAATTACTCCACCTAAATCAAAAATTATATTTTTTATGCCATTTAAATCAATCATTTATTAAAAATATTTTGGTTGAATAATTTCTGATAAAATAACAGCTTTTCTTAATTCTTCGTTTGTAAAAGTAAAACTCTCGTCTTTTTGTTCTTCTTTTATTGTTTTTTTAATATTTTTCTTAATGGTTTTTCTATCTAAAATCGTTTCGTCTTCATAAATCTCTTCTTTAACAATTTCTTCACTTTGAAATTCTTCTTCTATTATTACTTCTAGTTGGTTTGTTGTGTTTTTCGGTTTATTTGTATTATCAATTCTTTTATCTAAAGTTTCAATTGGTGGAAAATCTTGTTTAGCTTGCTTGTTTTCAGTTACGGTTTGGCTATTTGTGCTTGTAGTTTGTTTTTTAGGTTCCTTTTTTTTTAAAAAATAGGATATGAAAATAATTATACCTATTATAATATATATTATTCGCTGGATGACTTCTTCGTCCATGGCCATTTAATTTTAGTAACAGAAATTTTTGGCAATTTAATCTTTTTTCTTGAAAGTTGTACTAACTTACTATCAGGATTTTTATTTTTTTGTATTCTTTGTGCTTTTTTTAAGTTTTTTTTCATTCGTTTATGAACTTCTTTATTTGTTGCAAGTTCTTCTGGTTTATTAACTTTTTTCCAATATTTCTTCTTAGTTTTCAATTCGTTATATTCCGTTTTTTTTTCTTTTTTGCGTTGTTCTCGTTTTGCTTTTCTAACTTCTTTAGGTTCGCGTTGAAACATTTTTTTTATCGAAAATGTGTTCCTTTTCTCTTTGGGTTTGATATCAATAGAATAACGTTGTGTTTGAGCTTCATTCGAGATAATAAATAGTGTTATTAGGAGCAAATACCGAACAATCATTGTATTTTTATGTTATTATAGTTAATTTTACAAATTAATAATTGTTGTTAAAAATGATATTTAGCTCAAAGTTACCTTATTTTTTTGTAATTTTTACATTATTGATACTATCTAATTGTAGAAAAAAAGACGACGATGTTCCTTATGTAAAAGTAAATTTTAAAATTTTTTTGAGTGATCCCGATTTTGTTACTTTACAAACTGTTGGTAATCATGTTTTTGTTACAGGTGGGGTGTGTGGTATAGTTATTTATAGAAAATCATTAAACGAGTTTACTGCTATTGAAAGATGTTGTACTTATAATGCTTCTGAACGTTGTGCTGTTTTGCTCGACACTACAAATACATTACAATTACGTTGCCCTTGCTGTAATTCAAGATTTTCAATTATTAATGGAGCGGCATTGTCAGGTGTAGCAGAAAGAGACCTTGTATTGTATCAAACTCAATTTGATGAAATTCAAAATACATTACATGTTTATAATTAATGTGATTTACTAAAATTTCTATAACTTTGCCACTATGAAAAAAAAACATAGTTCCTTTTTTTCAAAATTACGACATAAATATAGACTTATAATATACAACGATAATACATTTGAAGAAGTTTTACATTTTCGTTTATCACGTTGGAATGTAGGAATAATGTTAGTTATTGGTTCATTTATAATAATAGTAATTACAACAATACTTATAGCATATACTCCACTAAAAATGTATATACCAGGGTATCCCGATTCTGAAGCCATACAAAAAGCTCGTTATAACGAAATGTTTGTTGATTCTATACAGGAAAAAATGGCAATTCAAGAAAAGTATCTTAATAACTTAAAATTTTTACTTCTTAATGAAGAGCCAATAACTAAGGAAAATATTTCGACAATTGATACAACAAAAAATTATAAAAATTTAATGTTAGAACCATCACCAGAAGATGCTGAATTTAGGAAAAAAGTAGAGCAAGAAGAAAGATATAGTATTTCTACAGATAAAACTTTGCATTCGTTGTTTGTTCAAAACCATTACTTTGTACCTGTTAAAGGAGTTATAACAAATAAGTTTAATAAAAATCAGAAACATTTTGGAATAGACATTGTTACGAAAGCAAAAGATATGATTCACAGTATATTGGATGGTTATGTTATTTATTCTGGTTTTACAAATCAATCTGGTAATATTATAATAATTAAACATAAAGAAAATTTACTTTCTACATATAAGAATTTAGAACAAATTCTTGTGTCTGCTGGCGAAAAGGTTGCCGCAGGTTCTGTTATTGGAATTGTAGGGAATACAGGTGAATTAACAACTGGTCCTCATTTACATTTCGAATTATGGTATAAAGGACAAGCTATAAATCCTGAAAATGTTATGACTTTTTAAAATGAAAAAACAAAGTGTTTCAATTCTCGGCTCAACTGGTTCGATAGGAAGACAATCAATTGAAGTTATACTTGCCAATCCTAACTATTACGAAGTTGATTTTATAACTTCAAATAATAATGCAGACTTGTTGATAGAACAAGCCATTCGTGTAATTCCTAATGCTGTTATTATATACGACGAGAGTAAATATAATTATGTTAAAGAAAGAATAAATCATTTACCAATAAAAGTTTTTGCAGGCGAAAAATCGGTTATAGATTATTTCGATTCTTCTACTTGTAATACTGTTATTGCGGCAATTTCTGGTTTTTCAGGATTGTTACCTGTAATAAAAGCTATTGAGAAAAAAAAGAAAATTGCACTTGCCAATAAAGAAGTTTTGGTTGTAGCAGGTGAAATAATAAAAAAACTTGTTG
>JBBIKO010000005.1:8579-17823 GCA_037445415.1 Bacteroidota bacterium | reverse complement strand
TCGGCATTATTCCAGTGTTTAGTTGGCGAAAATTTAGATTTTGTCGAAAAAATTATTCTTACTGCATCTGGAGGAGCTTTTAGAACATTTACTAAGGAACAACTTGAGAAAGCTACTGCATTTGAGGCTTTATGCCATCCCACTTGGAAAATGGGTAAGAAAATAACAATTGATTCGGCAACGTTAATGAATAAAGGACTGGAAGTAATTGAAGCATATTGGTTATTTGGTTTTAGCCCCGAACAAATAGAAGTCGTTATTCATCCGCAGTCTATTATACACAGCTTTGTACAGTTTAACGATGGAAGTATTAAAGCTCAATTAAGCATACCAGATATGAGAATCCCTATTCAATATGCATTATCATTTCCTTTTCGACACGAAAATCCTTTTCCAAAAACAGACATTAAATCATTAAACAACTTAGCTTTTTATGAGCCAAATTACGACCTTTTTCCTTGTTTACGTTTAGCTTATGAATCAATTATTAAAGGTGCCAATATGCCTTGTATTTTAAATGCTGCTAACGAAGTTGCTGTTGAAGCCTTTTTGAATAATCAAATTAAGTTTTACGACATTCCTCGAATAATAGAAAAGTCAATGTCTAAAATTTCTTTAATTAATCATCCAACGTTAGAACAACTTATAGAAATCGATAAAGAAACTCGTATATTTGCAAAATCAATTTTATAAATTATGAACGAAGTATTGATTAAAGCATTACAATTAATTTTAAGTTTATCTATTTTAGTTCTTGTTCACGAATTAGGACATTTCTTTTTTGCAAGATTATTTAAAACTCGTGTAGAAAAATTTTACCTTTTTTTTAATCCATGGTTTTCAGTATTTAAGAAAAAAATAGGCGAAACAGAATACGGAATAGGGTGGTTGCCTTTAGGTGGATATGTAAAAATTTCTGGAATTATAGATGAATCGTTTGATAAGGAACAATTAAAACAGCTACCACAACCTTATGAATTTCGCTCAAAAAAATCGTGGCAAAGGTTACTTATTATGTTAGGAGGAATATTGTTCAACATTATTCTTGCTTTTGCAATTTATAGTATGGTTTTGTTTACTTGGGGCGAAAAATACTTACCAAATAACGAATTAAAATACGGAATAATGACTGATTCATTAGGGTTATCAATTGGTTTGAAAAATGGGGATCATATAATTTCGCTCGATAATAAGCCTATTGATAACTTCAGAAAAATACATCACGACATCTTACTCGAAAATGTAAAAACTATTCAAGTAAAAAGGAACGATAGTATTTTACATATTCAAATACCATCAACTGTTAAAGCACAGCTAATTAAAAATCCTAGTTTTATTGAAGCAAGAATACCTTTCATTATAGATGGTTTTATGCAAAATAGTGCAGGAGAATTGGCTGGTTTGAAAAAGGGTGATCAATTTGTTTCAATAAATAATGAAAAAACTTTTTTTTTCGATGAAGTACGTAACAGTCTTAATAAATATAAAAATGATTCTGTTTTAATTAAAGTGTTAAGAGCTAATGATACAGTAACATTGATATCAAAAGTTTCGAAAGATGGCAAATTAGGAATATTTCCTTTAGTAGATTACGAAAAGTTTTTTAAATTGAAGGAAATAAAATATGGTTTTTTTGAATCGTTTGTAGCAGGAGTTTCAAAAACTTTTAATATGCTCGAAAGCTACATAAAACAATTTAAACTTTTATTCTCACCCGAAACCAAAGCCTATGAATCAATCGGGGGATTTATTACTATTGGAAAAATTTTCCCATCCGAATGGGACTGGTTATCGTTTTGGAGTATGACAGCTTTTCTTTCTATAATACTTGCTTTTATGAACTTTTTACCAATTCCAGCCTTAGATGGTGGTCATGTTTTGTTTCTGCTTTTTGAAATAATCACCGGGAAAAAGCCTTCCGATAAGTTTTTAGAAAAAGCTCAAATAGTTGGTATTGCTATTTTATTAGCTTTACTTGTTTATGCTAATGGAAACGATATAATTAAGTTATTTAGATAATAAAAAGTCTAAGCTATTAGAAACAACACTATTGTACTTTGCTGAAAATTCTTTAAATTCAAAATGTACAATTATTTTTGAAGCAATATTGCATAACCCGATATCAAACTCTTATATAAAAATCAGTATTATATATTTATTTGCTATTTTACAAAATTTTCTACCTTTGCACTTATGATAAACATTGATGATACATTTTTGCATAAGGGATTAAGAAAAAAATTAGCAGAACTACTAGCAAAAAAGGGGATACAAGACGAAAGAGTATTACATGCAATTAATAAAGTTCCACGACATTTATTTATAGCAAGTGGTTTAGACAGGTTAGCATACGAAGATCAAGCTTTACCAATTGAAGAAGGTCAAACAATTTCTCAACCTTATACTGTGGCTTTTCAAATACAATTGTTAGACTTAAAACCAGGAATGAAAGTACTTGAGATAGGGACAGGAAGCGGATACAATGCAGCAATTTTAGCAGAAATGGGAGCAAAAGTTTTTTCAATTGAGCGAATATCTAAATTACACAAAAATGCTAAATATATATTAACATCATTAGGTTACAAGTGTCAGTTGTTTTTAGGCGATGGTTATTTAGGCAAACCAACTTATGCTCCTTTCGATAGAATAATTGTTACAGCAGGTGCAACAGAAATACCACAAACCCTTGTAGAACAATTGGCAATTAATGGTAAAATGGTTATACCCGTTGGTGATAAAACACAAGAAATGTTTTTAATAGTTAAAAAAGAAAACAACGAACTCTATATAACAAAACATGGTTATTTTGTTTTTGTTCCATTTGTAAAAGATGAATAAAATGTTAAGGGTAGAAATATTTACATTTAATCCTTTGTTTGTAAATTGTTATTTGATACATAACGACAGACATGCAATAATAGTTGATCCATCTTGCTATTTTGAAAATGAGCAACAGCAGTTAAATAATTTTATAGAACAAAATAATTTGAAAGTAAAATACATCATAGTAACTCATTTCCATTTTGATCATTTGATGGAGCTGCTTTTGCAACATCAAAATGGGATGTTCCTCTCTCAGCACATAAAGATTACATTTTTTTGGCAGGTAATTTTGATATTTCAACTCAGTCGCTTTTTTTTGGCTTTAAAGTAAAGAACCCTCCAACACCCAAAATTTTATTGAATGATGAAGACAGTATTTTTTTAGACAATCACGAGATAAAAGTTATACACGTCCCAGGACATAGCTTATGTAGTATAGCTTTGTACAACAAAGAAAGTAAAATGTTGATAACAGGTGATACTCTTTTTGAAAGTGGCGTAGGACGAACAGATCTGTCAGGAGGGGACTGGCAACAATTACTCGAAAGTATTAGAAAAAAAATTTTAACATTACCAGAAGATACAGTAATTTATCCAGGACATGGTGGAACTTCAACCATTAAAAACGAAAAATTATATAACACATTCTTCGGATGAAATTTTTCAATGCATTTTTTTTGAAATTTCAATCACCTGTTTTTTCTTTACAATTCTTACAACTTTTACGTTTTACAACATTATTTTTAATAAGTATAGCTTTTGCTAAAAGCAATTACTCAATTCAAGAAATTGGAACATACGAAAAGTTTATATACTTTGCTGGAGCTTTAACTTTCTTTTGGACAAACGGTATTTTACTTAGTTTTTTGGCTCTATTTTCTAAATACAACAATAAATCCGAACAAAACAGGTTAATACTTAATAGTGTACTAATTTCTTTTATTTTCAGCTTATTTATAGCATTATTATTAGTAATATTCGAAAAACAGTTTAGCCTATTTTTTATAAATTCTGAAGAAATACCTTATAAAAATTTATTTTTAACATACCTTATTTTTAGCCCGATTACATATTTTGTTGAATATATTTATTATGTTAGAAAATCTTATAAAAATATTTATATATATGGTATAGGTTCCAATTTATTGCTTCTTTTATTGCTTGTTATACCAGCATTTTTTTTTGATTGTTTCGAATATTCTATTTTAGGACTAATAATTGCTACAATATTTCGTTTTTTTTGGCTTTTATTTATTTTGTTCAAAGCTAAGCTAAGAACATTCGATTTTTCATTTTCTTATCAAAAAGAAATAGTTAAAAATTCATTACCTCTCATTTTGTCAGCTTTCATAGCTGGCTCTATTCCATATATTGATGGTTTAATTGTTGCTTCAAACTACGACGAAAGTACTTTTGCAATATTCCGTTATGGAGCAAGAGAATTACCATTGTCTGTGCTTTTAGCTAATGCTTTTAGTAATGCAATGATCCCCATACTTAGCGATAGTAAAACATTATCCATTTCTGTAACAGAAATTAAAACAAAATCGTTGAAACTTATGCACGTTCTATTTCCTATTAGTATAGTATTAATCGTAATTAGTCAGCTTTTATTTTACTATTTGTTCAATCCGTTGTTTGTTGAAGGATCAAGTATTTTTAATGCTATGATTTTGCTTGTTATTCCAAGAATGATGTTTCCGCAAACAATTTTAATATCTCAGCGACAAAACAAATTTACTTTAATAGCTTCTGTTGTCGAATGGTTTGCCAAAATACTTTTTAGTTTATGGTTTATGAATTATTGGGGAATATTTGGAATAGCTTTAGCTACTTTTGTTGCTTTTATAATAGAAAAAGTTATTTTAGTGTACATTGTTTATAAAAAGTTTTCGCTTAAACCACAAACATATACTCCTACAAAATGGTTGTATTTTTATTCGATAATACTAATAACAGTGTTTTTAATAGTAGAAAATTCAAAATTATTTTAAATGTGCGGAATTTTAGCAATTAGTACAAAAAATAGGTTGCTTAATGAACAATTAGTTTATCAAATGCTTTTCACAATTTCGCACAGAGGTAAAGATTTTGAAAAATGTATTATTTTAAACGAACACGAAGCAATAGGACATTGCAGGCTTTCTTTAATTGATTTGTCTCATCATGCACATCAGCCCATTACTAACGAAAACTCAACAATATATTTATCATTTAACGGTGAAATATATAATTTTAAAGAGCTACGAAATGAATTAGTTAATTATGGTCATGTTTTTAAAAGTTTAGGCGATGCAGAAGTTATAATTCATGGCTACGAACAATGGGGGGTAAATGTATTAGATAGAATAAATGGAATGTTTGCTTTTGTGTTGTACGATAGTAGCAAAAAGGAATACATTTGTGCAAGAGATAGAATAGGAATAAAACCATTGTATTATACATATATTAATAATGTTTTTATTGCTGCATCCGAAATAAAGCAAATAATTACTTTCCCCGATTTTAAAAAAGAAATAAATTTTAATTCAATTAGCGAATACTTAACTTATCGTTATATCCCATCGCCTAATACCATATACAAAAACATATATAAGTTACCACCTGCTACATACATTATATACAATCATCATAAAAATATAATCTCTAATCCTATTGAATATTGGTCATTAAAACCAACACACCAAAATTATAAAGGTAATTTGATAAACGAAGTTAAAGAACGCTTGTTAACATCTGTGCGCAAACATCTAATAAGCGACATCCCAATGGGATTATTTTTAAGCGGTGGTATAGATTCAACTACAATTGCAGTACTTGCAAACGAATGTAATTATAAACCTACAGCCTTTAGTCTTGGTTTTGAAAATTGGGAAAAAAGTGAACATACAACAGCCCAAAAAACAGCTAACATATTAAACATTCCATTTAAAGATAAGATTATTAACAATTCTGCATTCGAAAATATATTAGAATCTGTTTATTATTACGATGAACCTATTGCCGACATTTCAATAATTCCTACATTCGAAATATGTCGTTTCGCTTCACAGAATACTTCAGCTGTGTTATCTGGTGATGGCGGAGACGAACTTTTTGCAGGTTACACATGGCAGCATGAATTAATTAGCTCATGGTGGTATTTAAAATTCAAGCACGATGCAATAGTTAAATTCTATGCTCAATCAATGTCAATGGGGTTATTTGACAATAAAGAACTAAAAAGACTAATACATCCAAATTATTACCAATACATTAAAGACGATGTATTTTATTTTTATAGAAAGCACTATATAAAAGACATTCATCCACTAAAAGCTATTCAATATCTCGATTTAAAAACATTTTTAGCAGAGCTTATTTTAACAAAGGTTGATCGTGCTAGTATGGCACACACAATTGAAGTTAGAGTCCCTTTCTTAGATTTTCAATTAGTGGAATTTATGTTTTCTTTAAATACAAATTTGTACTTTAAAAAGGACAAATCTAAATATATACTTCGTGAAATATTAAAAGAAAAAATACCTATTCAAATTATTCAATTACCTAAACAAGGATTTGTAGGTTCGGATAATTTCTATAATAATCAAGATTTTTATTTAAAATATTTAGTTAATTCAGAACTAATTAAAAATCAAATACTTCAAAAACAAACTATAGAAAAATATTTTCAAACAAATGATTACTGGCGTTTATGGAAAATATTGATCTTAGAAATATGGTTCAGAAAATGGATGTTGAAAAATTAAATAAAAATTTTTTAAATAAATTTTGGATAAGAAAAAAATATGTATCTTTGCAGTCCGAATTATAAAATAACTAAAACAGAGTAAAAGTGGACACGTTAAGCTACAAAACTGTTTCGTTGAACAAAAATACAGTTCAAAAAAACTGGTTATTGATAGATGCTACTAATATACCAGTAGGAAGATTATCATCAGTTATTGCATACATTTTACGTGGCAAACATAAACCAGGATTTACGCCACATGTAGATTGTGGTGATAATGTTATTGTTATTAATGCCGAAAAAGTTATTTTTACTGGAAATAAAACACATGAGAAACAATATATTAGTTATACAGGATACCCAGGCGGACAACGCGTTATTACACCAGCTAAACTTTTTGCAAAAGATCCTACTAAAATATTAGAACATGCCGTAAAAGGTATGTTGCCACGAAACAGACTTTCTCGTAGAATATTCCACAACTTACATATTTATGTGGGCGATAAACACCCTCATGAAGCTCAGAAACCAGTATTAATTTCAATAGATATAATTAAATAATTATGGAAATAAATAACGCAGTAGGCAGAAGAAAAACAGCCGTTTCACGAATTTATGTTACAGAAGGCGAAGGTAAGGTTATAATAAACGATAAAGACATTAACGAGTATTTTAAAAACGAAATATTACAAAACATAGCTCTTCATCCGCTTAAGGTTTTAGAAGTTGAAAATAAGTTTTATATTAAAGTTAATATAAAAGGTGGTGGATTTAAAGGTCAAGCAGAATCATTACGACATGCTATTGCAAGAGCACTTGTAAAAGTAGATGCTCAATACAGACCAATATTAAAATCGTATGGATTTTTAACACGTGATCCTCGCGAAGTTGAACGCAAAAAATCAGGACAAAAGAAAGCTCGTAAACGTTTTCAATTTAGTAAACGTTAATGAAAATATTATTAAAAAAATCTTTTTATGTCATAAACAAGCAGGACTTCTTTATATTAAAGAACTACCTGTTTGTTGTATTATTAACAAAAACTAAATTAACATGTCAAAAGTAACATTTGAACAATTATTAGAAGCGGGAGTGCATTTTGGGCACTTAAAACGCAAATGGAACCCAGCTATGTCTCCATACATTTTTATGGAAAAAAATGGGATCCATATTATTGATTTGCATAAAACAATTGTTAAACTCGATGAAGCATGCAATGCTACTAAGCAAATAGCTAAATCGGGGCGTAAGATTTTATTTGTTGCAACAAAGAAGCAAGCCAAAGAAATTGTAGCAGAAAAAGTTAAACAAATAAATATGCCTTACGTTACTGAGCGTTGGCCTGGCGGAATGCTTACAAATTTTCCTACTATTCGCAAAGCTGTTAAAAAGATGACCTCTATTGACCAAATGCTAAACGATGGTACTTTTGATAATTTATCCAAAAGAGAACGATTGCAAATAAATCGTAAAAGACAAAAGTTAGAAAAAAACCTTGGTAGCATTTCCGACTTAACTCGCTTGCCCGCAGCATTATTTCTTGTAGATATTTCAAAAGAACATATTGCTGTTCGTGAAGCTCGACGTTTAGGAATTCCTATCATAGCAATGGTTGATACAAATTCAGACCCCAATCTGGTCGATTTCCCAATACCAGCTAACGACGATGCTTCAAATAGTATTGCAATTATTGTTGACACAATAATTAGTTCTATTAAAGAAGGTATAGACGAAAGAAAAGCCGAAAAAGAAGTAGTTAGTCAAGAAACAGAAAAATCGCCTGAAGAAACACAAACAGAAAAGGAAGAAAGTAAGCCCAAAGCTATTAAAAAAGCTATTGCAAGAAAAAATAAAAAAGATGTTTAATAGATTAAAAGGAGATTAAATTATGTCGCAAATTACAACAGCAGATATTACAAAATTACGCCAGCTAACAGGAGCAGGTTTAATGGATTGTAAAAATGCTTTAAGCGAAGCAGAAGGGAATATGGAAAAAGCAATAGAAATTATTCGTAAAAAAGGTCAGGCTGTAGCTATGAAACGTGCCGACCGCGAAACATCAGAAGGCAAAGTAGTTGCATTTGTTTCATCCGACAAAAAGTTTGGTGTAATGACAGCTCTTAGTTGCGAAACAGATTTTGTTGCAAAAAACGAAGGGTTTGTTAAGTTAGCTGAAACTATTGCAAAAACTGCACTTGAACATAAACCAAAAAATATTGATGAATTAAAACATTTAAAAGTTGACGGCATTTCTATTCAAGATATGATAATGGAAAAAATTGCAGCAATTGGAGAAAGAATAGATATTTCATATTATGATTTTATTGTAGCCGAACAAGTATTTTCATATATACACCTTGGAAGCAAAATAGGGAGCTTAGCTGGTTTTAATAGTGTTGTTTCAGACGAACAAGTTGGAAAAGACATTGTTATGCAAATAGCTGCTATGAATCCGGTTGCAATAGATAAAGACGATGTTCCAAAGGCAATTATAGATAAGGAAGTAGAAATAGGTAAAGAACAAGCACGTCAGGAAGGAAAACCAGAAAATATGCTCGAAAAAATTGCTCTTGGTAAACTTAATAAATTTTTCATTGTTGATAAAAAAACTGAACCAAATGAACTTGATTTTATAAGTGCTGCAAAATTATTAGCAAGCAACCCCAAAGATATTCGACAAAAATTGCCTGA
>JBBIKO010000005.1:5069-8569 GCA_037445415.1 Bacteroidota bacterium | reverse complement strand
ACTTTGCTAAATCAAGAATTTATAAAAGATAATGAAATAACTGTACGTCAATATTTACAAAACATTGATAAAGATTTAAAAGTGGTAAAAATTAAAAGGTGTTCGTTGGTATTATAAACATAATTATATTGAAAAACAAAAAAGAGGCTGTCTCAAAAGGGCAGCCTCTTTTTTTAGTAAATTATTTTATTATTTATGCTCAGCTAAATAATTAGCTATACCTTCGAAAGTTGGTTTTATAGCTTTTTTACCTTTTTTCCAATCGGCTGGGCATACTTCACCATTTTCTTCAAAATATTGCCAAGCATCTACTATTCTCATTGCTTCTTCTATATTACGACCAAGTGGCAAATCGTTAACAACTTGATGACGTATTATACCTTGTTTGTCTATGAAAAATAGTGCTCTATAAGCTACAGGAGCACCTGTGAAAGTTACGTTGCCATCATTGTCGTAACTATACTCGCCTGCTAGTATTCCATAATTTTCTGAAATAGTTTTGCTTGCATCAGCAACTAATGGGTAAGTTACACCCTTAATACCACCATCTTTAAGTTCTGTTTGTAACCATTTCCAGTGAGAAAATTCTGTATCGGTTGAACAACCCACAACTGCAACATTTCTATCTTCAAACTCTTTTAAATAATCTTGAAATGTAATAATCTCAGTTGGGCATACAAATGTAAAATCGGCGGGATAAAAGAAAAAGATAACGTACTTTTTACCCAAATACTGATCTAAACTAAAATCGTTTACAATTTCATTACCGTTTATTACGGCTTTTGTTTTAAAACTTGGAGCTTTTTTACCTACTAAAGTTGCCATATAAAATATTTTTAAAGGTTAATACAAATTCGGTACTAAATTACTACAAATAGAATATTCATAAAAATATTTTTACATTTTTTTAAGATTATTTAACGTTTACATTAGTTTAATATTCGTTTGTACAAATCATTTTTATTTTGCCAAGATTAGTATTACAGAAATATATACCTGGCTTAAGATTTGGGCATATTTCTTTTAGGCTAACTTGTGTTGTATGGTTAAATTGCTTATTTGCTATGGTTTTTCCCGTTATATCTGTTATTTCAATGCTTTTAATAGGCGAATTTGCAATTATTAAGGTATTTTCGTTAATTGGATTTGGATATATATTCAATATATCGTGCTTTTGTGTAGTGATGCGAGAAATATCTTCGTACATGGCTTCCCATCCGCCAGCAGTTACCGAACTATTTGTTATGAATCGGATAATTGCAACACCTGAAAGGACATAAACAGGTTGAGTTGGTGGATTTAATGCATTAAATTGTGCAACCATGTTAGACGAAGAGATGCTATTTTTGTAAATTGTTAAAAAATCGCCCGTATTGTTACTTGCAAGATTAAATTCGGTAAATTCAATTTTTATTGCTTGTGCATTTTGTAGTTTAATTATCCAACGACAATTAGTGTAATTCAGATAATCACAATCAATACTTCCGTCACTAATTACACCAGAGCTTGCTGTTAATGTATCAACTCCGCAGTAAATTGTTTTGAAAAAAACATTAAAACCATAGCTTTCGTTAATATTGTCGGAAGTGAATTTAATAAAAACCTTATTTATTGAAGATTTTATATTAGTTGCTCCAGGTTGATTTAGTAATGTAGGAGGATTAGAAATTGTAAAATAACTTAATAAAGTGGTATTATCGTTGTCGCCGTCGTAAATAAATAAAGTATCGCCTTGTGCTAATTCGAAAGAGTTAAATTGTATTTGTATTGTTTTTCCGCATTCGGGGATTAAAAGCCAAGTACAATTAGAATTAGGTAAATATTTTTTTGAACCATTGTTTATGCTAATAGTTCCTGTCGAAAATGTAACAGTGTCGTTATTACAGTACATTGGGTAAGTATAATTCAATGTATCGGGAAAAATATCAACAATGAGTTCCTGGCAGAAATTAAAATTTGAACCAGCAGGATTGAGTTGATTTGTATAAAAATATCCATCGGCATAGCCACCCCAGCCCCAATTAAAATGATAGTACCCTGTATCTTGATAGCCATCGCAAACAAAGGCATGTCCTATGGTATAGGTTGTGTCTTCCCAACCTGCATAATATAGTGGTTTACGTAAATTGAGGTTTGTTATTATTAAGCTATCCCAGTTTAAGGTTGTGCTATCTCTAAAAATATATCTTGTTTGGGGACCATATTTAAAATATGCCTTCATTGAATTTGCAACAGAATGATTCCATACACCAGAACCATAGGGACCATAATCCATATCGAAAGAAATACCAGTAGTATATAAAAGCATTGCAGCAGAATGATTGTAATTAGTTAATGTTTGTGTCATCTGATTGTAGTCGTAGAAACATGTGTCAAAACATGCTTCAATTGTGCCATAATAGTTGTGAAAATAACTATGACAACCTGTTCCTGATAAGGGCCAGCGATGATAGTACATTATTTGCGAAACAGCTGTTGCAACACAACCTGTAAGGCAACGCCCATCAGGACCATTTGGATCTGCGGGACAATAATAGTTGTAATATTTGTCTTGATCCCACTTTGTAACAAGTAATGGAGCTAAGCTTTTCGAAGGTGTTTTGATTTGATTATCAAAATATTTTTTCCATAAGTTACTTACAGGTAGTTTCGTCGAATTTAATTGTTTAATTTCTATTGCTCGTTTGCCCATCCACCAATAAAAAGCAGGATTGTGTTTAGTTACATCAAATGTAGATTCGAAACTATATGCCAAAACAGGTACAGATGAGTAAGAATTTGCAATAGCAATATATCCAAAAGGTTTCATATTAATTATGTAATAGTTTGTAGTTTGTAAATTGTCTTTTATGGGAAAAATTTGGTCTATTGTAAAGAAATAATTATTATTTGAGTCAAACGATTTTGCTACTTGATTGAAATAATTAATTGCTACTTTTTGTATGGTGTCAATAGAAACTTGACTGAAAGTTGTTATAAAAGTGAAAAATAAAAGTAAAACAGCATAAATTGACTTTTTCATATTTACTTAAACTTAATTAACAATTCTTTTACAGCATCTTTGTGTACGGTAAAATTCATCATTTTTAGTTTTACAAAATCTTCTCTAAAGAAATAGTAGCCAAATTCTTTAGAATTGGGATCGTTATTACGCGAACCTGAACCAGAATCTTTTAATAAGTACCAACGTTCGCCTTTATAATCGGTATATCCTACTAAGTGCATTCCATGGTCGTCGGTTGTAGAATTATTAGAAAATCTGAATTGACGAGCTTCGTTGTTTATATATTGAGAAAGAATATCATACGATGGTACAATAGCACATTGAGTTTCGGTATCGAAACCAGATTCGCTAACATCACCGCCTATAGATACCGTATAACCATTTTCAACAGCACTACGTAAAGTTTTAATAAATTCATCGAGCGGAACATTATAATATTCTTTGCTTTTCCACCAGTTGTCGGGCACATCGTATATTACTTTCTGATAAAAAGGTA
>JBBIKO010000005.1:0-5059 GCA_037445415.1 Bacteroidota bacterium | reverse complement strand
GTTCTTGCATATATGATAGAATGTCAATATAATCGTCGTGATTAATTTTTAATATGTCTTTAGCAAATTGCTGTGGTGTCATATTTTTTCCATTCCAATTAACTTGATAAGGTGGTTCGCCTATATGATAATTCATTATAGATTTTATGGTTGCAATAACAGTTTCTTCGTTCCATGCATTAGCATTTTTTACCCATTTAAGATATTCGTCTATTTCTTTTTTCATATTTTCGTGTGAGTGAAACTTCCTACCTATAGTTAACCCTGTATATTGCTCTGCTGGTACTATACCATATTTTTTAATCATACGTGTTACAGCGTTAGCTTGACTTCCTTCTCCTACAAGTGAATTTCCTCTTGTTTGAATGTACTCACGAACTTTTTCAATGTATTCCCAATAAACAATAAATAATTCGCTTAATTTTATTTTTTGTTTTGTTAAACGATACACTTCTGATTCGTAGAACGAAACAGTTGCAAATGCCCAACAAGTGCCAGCATTTCCTTGTGAAATAGGCTGAAAATGCAATTGATATTTATATAAATCTATTTTGTTTGGCAAATCTTTGCCAGTCATATCTACTTTGAAGCGTTTATAAATTTTTTGAGGTAAAAGTTGTTCGTTAACTTGTTGAACGTCTTTCATTATGACGTTTTGGTAAAAACCTGGCTTCGATTCTTTAAATATAGCTTTATCTGGATTAACCTGAGAATAAGTAGTAAAAAATACACCGCTAAAACAAATTATAAAAATCTTTTTCATATTTTTTTTTCTGCAATTTAGGTAAAAAATGAATTTTTTACAATTAAAATTATTAGTTTTAGTATAATTGACTTCGTTTAACAAGATATGGAAGAAGTATTTGGCTAAACTCTTTGTTTATATCGGCTTGTATAAAATCAATTTGATATTGGGCAGATTTTTCTTTTAGTTCATTTTCAATTTGAATTGCTTTTTTGTAGTAATTATTGCGTATGTCGTTTGGGTTTAATTTAATTTCTTTTCTTGTTTCTAAGTCTATGAATTTATAATTTCTATTGTTATACATAAATTTTTCTTCGAATAAACTATCGTAAACATAAAATAAAATGACTTCGTGTTTTCTGAAACGAAGGTGTTGTAAAGCAGAATATAGTTCTTCGAGGTTAGAATGAAACATATCACTAAAAATAATAATAAGCGAACGTTTGCTAGCATTTTCTGCTAAATAGTGTAAAGCATTTGCTATATTGCTTTTTAAGTTTAATGTATTATTTTGTATGACTTCTTTAAGTTTACCAAAAAGATACTTGATGTGTACTAAAGAAATTTTTGATTGAGTAAATGTTTCAATGTTTTCGTTAAATAGCATAATTCCTACGGCATCACGTTGATTACGTAACAAATGTATAAGTGCAGCACTTGAAATTACTGAAAAAATTAATTTGTTTACTTTATCGTTACTTTTAAAAGGAAAAAGCATGCTGCTTGATGTGTCTATAGCTATATAACTACGCAAATTTGTTTCTTCTTCAAATTTTTTTACATACAATCTGTCTGTTCTTGCATAGAGTTTCCAATCAATATTGCGGGTACTTTCGCCAGTATTGTATTGACGATGTTCGGCAAATTCGACTGAAAAACCGTGATATGGACTTTTATGTAAACCTGTTATAAATCCTTCAACTACGAAGCGTGCAATTATTTCTAGATGGTCGAATTCATGAATTTGTTCTAATCGGTGTATGTATTTTTCGTTAAACATTTTACAAAATTACAAATTTTAACATCAATTTATTAAGAAATTGATGCTTTTTTATATTGTGTAAAATTGTAAAAAAAGAGGCTACTTAAAATTAGTAGCCCCGACTAACTTTGTTTAATTAAAAAACTATGAAAACTTAGTTGATGCGCTCTGCTATTGATGATTTTGATATATCAAAATATGGAAAAACTTTAAAAACAATAGAATTGTTTTTATCGTAAACATTAGTTATGAGTACATAAATAACTGAATGTTTTCTTGAAGCAAATCGTTTTACGAGCTTTACCTGCGGTTTTGTTTGATTGTTCATAATAACTTTTTTGGCAAAGTTATTTCCTAAAATGTTTCAAATTTTATTTTTTTGATGATAGTAATTAGTCTATTGACCAATTAACATTAATTGTTAATGATGATGATTAATGAATAAAAAAATGTGATAAATGAAGAACTAAAATCCAGACTTTTCGCTTGGCATATTTGTAACAAAAATCCCAACACAACCTTTTCCATTGCATTTTTCGGTTGCCACTACATTAACAATTAGCTCCATAGTAGTAGCAGGTGTAAATTCGAAGTACGTATTTGGTTTGTATTTTTTTTGTTCTATTTCGTTTTCGTATTTAGAAATTTCGAGTTTAACATTATTTATGTTGGCTTCTATTTCTAATTTTTTCTTTCCTGTTTTAATTTTTAAAGCCTGATTTTCGAGCGATACTAGAAATTCTTTTTTTTGCTTTAAAGTATTTATTAGCTCTTCGTCTATTCCTGTACTAAAATAAACTTTTCCAGAGGCATCTGTTACTTTAATTTTAATATCGTTCATAATTTGTGATGAAACAAGAAATGATATTCTATAGTCTTTTCCTTCGTTGCAAATAATATTGACTTTAGAATTTTTGCCAGCGAAAAAAATAGCACTTTTAGTTTGAATATCGTATTTCCACGGGTAACGAATTCCTGTTCGATGAGTGTTTATTATATCGGCACAATTTTGAGAAAAACTTATAATTGGTATAAAAGATATTATTATTGCTAAAACATTTTTTTTCATAATTTATTTATTTAAGCAGGATTAATCATTTCATTTCTTATTTTTTCAATAATTTGTTTTAATTGAATAAATATATCCTTTGATATTTTATAATATCTTTTCCCACCAATAATTACTTTTGTTGTGTCTTTTGTAGGAGGTGTTTCTTCAACTGTGAAACTAATCTGATCCATAATATTTTTAATAGAATTCAAATCTTTGATTATATTTTCTTCGGTAATAGTTTTGTTGTTTAACGAGTTAAACATTCCGATAAGGTTTTCTAAGGCAATTTTTTGTGATGCAATTCGTTGAACGATAGTATTTTTTTCGCTGAAGTTTTCAATTAATTGAAATGCAATGTACATACTTTCTATCCATCCGCCATAACTAATTAGAGCAAGTGTTTTACCATCATCGTTTTGTTGTATTTTATCTACAATGTTATAGAATGAATTGTTTGTAATAAAAGTAATAGAATCTAAATTTGTTATATTGTTTTCTAGTCGTTCAAAAGTAGATTTTTCGATTGCTTGAGATATACCAATTTGATCGCTTAAATATTTGACTTTACTAAAGTATTTTACTGTTTCTTGAAATTTGTTGTAAGTAGCTAAATAAGACATGTCGGCAGCGTAAGTTCCTAAATTTAATTTTTGTTTATCAATGCTAACAAATTTTAAGTTTTCTGGAGCTGTAATATTTGCTTTATAGGGTGCTTTAGCTATTTTTAAAAGAGTAATAAACTCGTCTGGCGAAGGTATTTGAAAAATTTGTTCTTCGATTACGGATTCTATGCTATCTTCTACTATGTTTATATTTTGATTGCTGTTTTGGTTGTTACAAGAAGTAAGCACAATTATAAAACTAATACTCGTAATTATGTACAATATTTTCATTTTCGTGAATATTTAAATGTTATGCAAACTTATTAAAGTTAGTTGAGAAATCAAAATTTAATAAGAAAAAAAATTAAATTTTATAATTGAAAGACTTAGTCGTTTATTTTATTTATGTTTTTAATTCCGATCGAATCTATTATTATTGCATTGTTATTTAAAAAATTTATTTTGCCTTTACCCAGTGAGAGTAGTATTGGCTTCTCTTCGCTTTTGATGTTTATAGTAGATTGTTCAGTAGCGAAAGCTTTTGCTCGTCCGCAAATAATATTGGTGGCATCAATAGTTGAGTAATGATAAGAATGGCACTCACAAACGAATACTTTTCCTTCTGCAATGATTTTAGAATTATTGTATGATTTAATATGTATATACTTTGATATAACTTCAAAATTTAGTTTGATATCGCTTTTGCTTTCGATGAATAATAGGTCGATTATACCTGATAACAAAATATGCGAGTGTCCTGTGCATGTAAAGTAAAATTCTTTTGAGTTTACATAAATAGTTGATTTCTTTTTTGAATAATTTTCTAAATATAAGTGTTTTAGCCAAACATTTGTAGGTGTGTAAAATGATGCATTATCGTATAAACGAATGGTGTCTATGTGTGGTGCAATTATCTCTACTGTTAATATTTCGTTTTCGAATAACTTACTTGCATCTATTTTCAAGCAAAATTTATCAACTTTTATGCTACTAAATACTTCATTTAAAATTTGTTTTTCTGTTTTGAAAGTTACACTGTAAAAATTATCTTGACGATATATAATATTTACGTTTCCTTTAGCAATAATGCTATTAAATGCAGGTATGTTATCGCAGAAAGTTACCTTTTTTATTCTTGTTTTTTGTGAAAATAAAAATTGATTTCCACAAAGCAAAAGTAAGATGCTTAAAATTTGAATTGATAATATTAGTATTATTTTATTGTTAGGGTTTCATAGTTTTTTTAATAAATTTTACGTAATAAAGTTTAAAAAGTTTCAATACGCTGTAAATGAAAATTTAGTAAATAACATATCGTCCTAGTGTATCGAAATTAAACTCATTAATGAGAATACCATTATTGAATAATTTTTCAATTTTTAATTTTCCATTTGGGTAAAAATAGTACCAGTTTCCATTTTCTTTTCCTTTTGAATATAGTCCTTTAGCTGCAAGAGTTCCAAGGCTATCCCATTCTTGCCATCTACCTTCTTTTAGTCCATGTTGGTATTTGACAGTGTAGCGTATTTTTTCATTTGGATGCCATTCTGTATATTGTCCGTGTTCTTTGCTTTTTTCGAAATTTACTTCCACTAATTTTTTCCCATTTTCATAGTGCCATGTCCAAATACTGTCTTTTAGCCCATTAACGTACTTGCCGTGTTCTTTAATAGTTC
>JBBIKO010000004.1:22646-25919 GCA_037445415.1 Bacteroidota bacterium | reverse complement strand
ATTTATTGGAATGCCTTTAAAATCGCTCCATGATTTGTAAGCACTCACATGATGACTTTCGGAACTATACATTCGAGGGAAAATCATATTAAATTCGCTTGCAAAATTCTGTTTTTGTTTTTTACCTACTTCAATATATTTTCCGTTGTTTTGAATGTAAATAGGTCCTTTTGATATGTAAGGTTCAGTTCTGTCGAGTGGGGCATTAAATGTTTGTCCGTAAAATAATGGACGATCGCCGTATTGTTCACGATTTAAATATGAAATTAGAGAAAACACGTGGTTTGGCATATTTTCATTAAGTGGGGGATTAGCATTTGAGCGTATTAATAGTAGGGCAAACGAAGAATATCCTATCAAAATCATAGCTATGCTGACTACAATTGTATTAAGATAAGGTCTAATTTGTTTAACAAAACTTAAAATTAACCATACTAATGGAATGAATAACACAATAAAAATGGGTGAGGAAATCATTAAAGGAACACCAGCAAAAAATAAAGAAAGTGTAACCATAGTAATTTGCAATTTGTAACTGGCATTTTCTTTTGCTGTTATGTATATAGTGTATGAAAATAGAACAATAAGTAGTAAAACATGAAAAAATAAACCTGAATGGTATGGCATATTAAAGGAATTAACAAAAAGTAATTCAAAAAATCCAGCAATTTTAAATACTCCTTGAATAATACCATACATAATAGAAGCCAATAAAATTATAGATAAGAGTGATGCTAATAATATACCCTTTTTTGTAACTTTTTCGGTTTTTCTGAAATATACTACAAAAACTATAGCTGGGATTGCAAGTAAATTTAAAAGGTGTACTCCAATAGAAATACCCATTAATAAAGATATTAGAATAATAAAGCGTGGAGCATATTTTTCATCTTTCTGCTGATCCCATTTTGTAATAAGCCAGAAAACCATTGCTGTAAGGAGTGAAGATATAGCATAAACTTCTGCTTCTACTGCCGAAAACCAAAAAGTATCTGAAAATGTATAAGCTAAAGAGCCAACTAAACCACTGCCTAAAATTGCAATTATTTGAGCTTTAGATAGTTCTTCTTCATCTTTTTTTATAATCATTCTTTTGGCAAAATAGGTTATTGTCCAGAATAGAAATAAAATAGTAAATGCCGAAGAAAGAGCAGAAAGCGAGTTTATAAATAATGCTACTTTTGTTGTATCACCAGCGAACAAAGAAAAGAATCGTGCTAATATCATATAAAACGGTGCACCAGGAGGATGACCTACTTCATATTTATAAGAGGTAGCAATAAATTCGCCACAATCCCAAAAACTAGCAGTAGGTTCTATGGTTGAAAAATAAATATAAGCTGCAATGGCAAAAACTAACCATCCCCCAATGTTGTTTAATTTTTTTAAATTCATAAAGTAACTCTTTTAAAACAAACCACGAAAATACTATAATTTTTTTTAATGATAATAATTTGTTATCATTTTAATAAAAGTTAACTAAGTTATGCTATTCTTTATTATTTAATAATTTCAATAAAATTATATTCTTGGTGATAATCTAAGTATATATTATCAAAAAATAGGAAAATATTAAAATTAAGTGATTTTCCACCCAATAACAGTAATATCGTCGGTTTGAGGATATATTACTTCCTGATTTTGCCAATTGTGAAGTGTTTCTAATAATAATTCTTTTTGCTTTTGAAGTGGATGTTTAGCAATGCTTATAAGTAGGTTTTTTAAATTCTTTCGTAAAAATTTCTTAGCTTTTGGTCCTCCAAATTGATCACCAAAACCATCTGTTGTGAAGTAAATAATATCGTTTTCTAATAGTGTTATTTCTTGATTATTAAAATTATGCATATTTGGATGATATCCAACTGGCATTTTATCGGGTTGTATTTCAATTAATTCAAAAAAATTATCGTTAGTTTTTCTAACAATGTATAGAGAGTTATTTGCACCTGCAAAATTTAATTTTCTACATTTTTTTTCATACTTAACAAATATCATATCCATTCCGTCTTTCATTTTTATAGAATGTTCATTCAGGTGTAAAGATTTAATAAGATGCTGTCTCAATGATTCTAACACTTGGTTCGCTTGGCTTATGCTGTTTTTATGAAATAACTCGTTTAAGAAAGAAACAGCCATCATACTCATAAATGCACCTGGTACGCCATGTCCTGTACAATCGGAAACAGCTATGTATGTATTGTCATTATCTTGTTGAATCCAGTAATAATCTCCAGAAACAATATCTCGGGGTTTGAACAATATAAAACAGTCTCCTAAAATGTTATTTATATACGAAATGTCTGGAATTACTGCTTTTTGTATGTTTTCCGCATAATAAATACTATCTTTAAGTGATTTATGATATTCTTCAATTTGTATTTTTTGTTTTGTAACAATGTCGCGTTGTTCGGCAATTTCATCTTTTTGAGTTATAATTTCTTCTTTTTGTTTTAATATTTGATGATTTTTAATTTTTAATTTTCGATTATTAATCTGATTTAATCGTAAAAAATATGAAACAACTATAAATAAAATACCTAATAATAGTGTAACAGAAACTATTGAATATATAATAGTTTTTTGACGTTTGTTTTCTAGTTCTTGTGTTTCAATTTTTTTTTGAGTTAAGTCTTTTTGGAATTTTAGTTTTTCTATTAGTCTTTGTTGTTTCTCGGTTTTATATTTTATTTCAATTTCAGCTACTATTTTAGATTTTTCATTAGAAAATAGCGTATCTTTTGTTGAATTATACAATTCGGCAAAGAAAATTGCCTTTTTCGAATCGCCTAATAATGAATAGCTTCTCATTAAATTTCGTGCTGCATTATTGTTGTAATAGATAGATTTATAATTTTTATTGATATTGAAAGCCAATAAAGAATATTTTTGAGATTTGTGAATTAAGTTTATATCTTTTACTTTACTTTTTTGATAAGTATTAATTAATGTTTCTGACATATTTAAAAGTGATAAAATAATGCCATTAGTGTCTTTTTTAGCCTTATAAATATTAAAAGCTTTAAAATAAAAATCTAACGATTGGGTGTAATTTTCTCTTTGATATGATAAAACTCCAAGATTGATATAAATATTGGCAATATTTATAGAATCTTTGAACATTTCGAATACTTCAAGCGATTTGTTAAAGTACTGTTCTGCTATATCGTCTTTTTTCAAATCTTTGTACAGAATAGCTATGTTGGTTTCTACACGAGCAATTAAATATTTGTTGTTTAAATTATTTAATAAGTTCAAAGATTTTTTTAAAGAAAC
>JBBIKO010000004.1:0-22636 GCA_037445415.1 Bacteroidota bacterium | reverse complement strand
AATAATATATATATTAGCTATGTTCATATAAACGTTTGCTAATCCTTGTACGTAGTTTATTTTTTCGAAAACTCGCAATGCTATATATTGGTTTTCAAGAGCTTTGTCAAATTGCGAACGATCGAAATAATATACTCCTAAATTTGAATAGCAAGATGCTATAGCTTTTTCGTTTTTTGCAATTTTAGCAAATGATAATGAGAGGTTTAATAGTTTTTCAATGGGCTGATTGGTAATTTTGTAATTAATATACAAAATAGCTCTGTATCTGAGTGATTTGGAATATAGGTCTGAAAATTTTATCAATTCATTATAATTCAAATGTTTATCACGTAAATTTTTTTCACATAATTTTTGTGCTTTTTTGTAGAAGAAATCAGCTGAATCTAAATGAATATTTTCATAATAATCGCCACAATCTAAAAATATTTGACATACAGTACTATCGTGTTTGGCTTTTTCAACCTGTTTATGAAGCGAATCTGTTATGTAGTTGGCTTTTAATAGCAAGCAAAATGATATTCCAGTTAAAAAAAGTATATAACGCATACGAAATGATTATACGATTTTATGTAAATAATGTTTCTAAAAAATAATTAGTTTTTATTCTAAAATTTGTTTGTTTAATTACTAAATATTATTTTTGCAGTTCAAAATTTGGTCCCATAGCTCAGCTGGTTAGAGCACCTGACTCATAATCAGGGGGTCCTTGGTTCGATCCCAAGTGGGACCACTTTTTTACTTAGTATATTTTCATTAATGAGCTTCCGTTAATTAAAATCATGTCGTTATAATAATATGGCGATGTGCGTATAACATCTTCTGTTTTGTGTAACCATACTATTTCGCCGTTATATAAATTAATTACAATAATATCGCCTTTATCTGTTCCTGTAATAATTGCATTCTGTAGCATTAGAGGTGAAGCATGCGATGCACTATCAATTTTTTTATGCCAAATTTCTTTTCCATTTGTTGTATCTAAACAAAAAATGCCTGTTTTTTTGGTTCCAAAAGCAACAAATTTTTCTGAAACTGCTGCTGAAGAAAAAATAGCACTTCTTACTTGTTTTTTCCATTTAATGCTGCCATCGTAAGCTCTTATGCAATAAAAATTGCCGTCTAAATCGCCAATATATAAGTTGTATTTATATATTGCAGGACTTGCATGTATAGCAGCAGCTAAATGAATTTGCCAATTAATAGTTCCATTCTCTATGTCTACTGATAATAAACGTTTGTCTCTTGTTCCAATAATAATAGTGTTTTCGAAAAATGCTGGTGACGAGACTATCCAATGCGTTGTTTGAATTTTCCATAAAGGTTTTCCGTATAATTTGTTAAGGCAATATAAATTTCCATCCATTCCGCCGAAGATGATTTTGTCGTTGTAAATTAGAGGACTACTATAAATCCAGTCTTCGGTTTTATACTTCCATCGCAATATGCCGTTTTTTGAATATAATGAATAAAAATAAGTATCGAACGATCCTACGTATAAAAAGTCGCTGTCTATAATAGGTGTAGACATAACTTCTTTTTTACAGCGAAACCGCCAAATTTCTTGAAAACTATGAATATTAACTGCATGAATATAATGACTGTTGCTTCCGAAAAAAATGGTATCTTCTTTTACAACTGGACTTGAACGAATACTAGAAAGATAATAAAAAGAATTTTTCAGGCCAAACCGATTAAAATCTATAAAAACGGGAACGTAACCTGTGCGGTATAAATTGTTTCTAAATGTGGCAGAATTTTCAATGAATTGTTCTTTTGATAAGGAAACAAGTGAATTACTTATTTCTAGTAGTTGTTCTAATTTTTTTATACTATTTTCAGTGGGATTGTTTTGTATAAGTTGCTGCATATAGTTTAAATTCTTCTAATTCTTTTAAAAGTTTTTCTTTAGTTTCGCTAAAATATTTATCCCAATTTTCAATTTTAATAATAAATGAATATGAAGAGGATTTTTGAAAATCTTCTATTTCTTTTTTTAACGAGCGAATTTCTTCTTTAAGATTAATGATTTTTGCACTTAAAACTTTAGCATTGTTTTGCTCTTCATGTTCTGCTTGAAGTAAACCTTTTTTAAGTTGTTCGAGTACATGTTCAATTGTTTCTATATCATTTTCTAAGTATGCTTTATTAATTTTTACAAATATTTTTGCAGCTTCTTCTTTTTTCGAGTTCTCTACAATATCGGGATGACATAATTTGCTTGCTTTACGGTAAAGTATAATTATTTTTTGTTTAATTTCTTCATTTACATTATTGTTTTTTTCTTTTGGAATGTGTTCCCATTGTTCATAAAATTTATTATATTGTTGTTTTGACTTTTGATATTCGAATTCATTATCTGGATTGTTAACTTTAATTTGTTCGTAAATTTTAATCCGCTCATTAAGAATTTCACTTATAATAAAGCCTAATTCTTGGTAATAACGAATTCTGAACTGTGCTATAAGTTTTTCGGCTTCTATTTTTTGATTTGTTAAAACTAACAACTGAGTTTTTAATAAATTTAATGTTGTTTGTAGTCCTAAAATATCTATATTTTCGTGTGTTATAGGCTTTTTTTCGTTATAATAATTTTCTATAAGTGAATAAGCTAAAATTATGTTATGTTGTTTTATTGCGTCATATAAATTTTTTATAAATGTGTTTTCGTAAATTTGGCAAAGTGAGTGAATTAAATCGAGTGCTTTATCGAATTTTTCTTCTTGAATAAGTTGTTTTAAAACTTTAAGCGAAGAAGTCATTTTTAATTTTTGTTTATAAAATGTTTAGAGTCGCCCCATTCGCCATAACCTATTTCTCCTCCAGAATATTTAATCCTCAATTCCAAGCATTTAATGCAATCTTCAGCATCTTCATCGCTACAGGGTTTGTTATCGTATAAAAAATATTTATTTCTATATTTTGTAGGTGTAATATTTGGCATTATTATATTTGCCCCAATAATTATAGCTTTTTCACGTCCTATTGGGTCAATAGCTTGCAGTGCTGTGGTTGATGCTATATTTATATCTTTCATCATAATACGAAGTATAGCAATCATTTTTAGCGTCAAATCATAACGTTCGGTTAATGGAAATAGTGTAATATTTTGCTGGTATAATGGAGTTTCTTTATGTTCTATGTAGGGTCCCATGCCGCACATGTCTATATCTATTTCTTTCATAAAGAGTAAATCGTTGGCTAAATCTTCTAATGTTTGAAAAGGTAAACCTATCATAACACCTGTTCCTAATTGATATCCAATGTTTTTCAGTTTAAATAATGATTGTTTTCGTGTTTCATAATTGTGCAATTTATCGTTAGGATGTATTTTTTTGTACAATTCTTTATTCGATGTTTCAATACGAAGTAGGTAGCGATGTGCACCAGCATCAAACCATTCTTTATAAGTATCTTCACTTTGTTCTCCCAAAGAAAGTGTTATTCCAAGTTTTCTATTAGAAAGTTTTTTTATTTCTTTTATTAAATAGGTAATATGTTTTGTATATTGGGGTGAACTGTTTTCGCCTGCTTGCAATACAATACTACCGTAATTTTTTTCGTATGCAAAACGTGCTGCCGATAATACTTCGTCATCCGATATTGTATATCGTTCTAATTTTTTATTATCACGCCTAATTCCACAATAATAACAATTTTTAATGCATTTATTAGAATATTCAATAAGTCCCCTAAAATATACTTTTTTGCCAACGTATTGATCTTTTATTTTTTTCGATTGTTCGAATAAATAAGTTCTATCATCATTTTTTGCTTGAAGCAATAATACAAGTTCTTCTTTTGTTAAAATATTATTTCCTTCAACAAGTTTATCAATGAGCTCACGCATAATAGTATTTTATAATTGCAAAGATAAAAAAATATTTTAATCTATTCAATACCTAAATGTCAAAATTAAAAAATATTTTAAAACTATTTTGCAGATTGTATCTCGTGAAATAAGCCAATCTGGAAAAAATTTCTTCCTATTTCGTCGTAAATTTTATAATCGAACTGGTGTAAATAACCTATTTGAAAGCTTGTATGATATAATATTTTATAGTTTAGAGCTAATAATAATCTATTTCTTTCGAAATATGGTTCTATATTACTAAAGAATATTTCGTCGCTAAAAATAATTTGAAATGGTTTGTAATTGTAAGTAATGTTTTCTTTTCCAAATGGAAATATGAGCCCGAATCTATAACGTAATCTGTTACGAAATTCGTTTTTTGTAAATCGGAATTCTAATCTGTAACGATGTTCTATTTTTATAAAACCTAACTCTTGAAATAAAGTAACTTGTGGCCAAATTCTAATTTCATCGTTGTTTTTAGGCTTTTTGAAGTTACCACCTTCCCTGTAAGTTTGATAATTGCCAATAGCAAGTGTAAGTCTTTTTGCTTTACTCTTGTTGTAAATAACTCCGCCAACATTTTCGTAATAATGATAATGATCGTAAAATTTTAGCGAACGTAATTGAGCTTCTGAATAAACATTCAATTTGTCGTTTATATTGTATTTAATGTTTAAAATATTCCATGAGCCTAACTTATTTTGGGATTTTAGTAGGGATATTGAAAAAAAAAGCATTAGTAAACAGATATATTTAATAGCCATTAAATTATTTTTTGCAAATATACTATATTATTATTTTGCAAATTTAATTGCTCAAATATCATTAGGAAAAAAACTTATTTTACATGGATATTGTAATATATTTCTACACCAGGTCCAAGTGGTAAATCTAATAAAATCCATATTACAAGTAGCAAGGTCCATAAAAACATAAAAACGAATGTATATGGAAGCATAATTGAAATTAAAGTTCCAATTCCTGCTTTATGGTCATATTTTTGGTAATAAGCTATAATTAAAGCAAAAAAACTCATCATGGGTGATACTATATTTGTTACACTATCGCCTATGCGGAATACGGCTTGCGACAATTCAGGCGAATAACCAAGAAGCATAAACATTGGAATAAAAACAGGAGCCATAATTGCCCATTTTGCAGAAGCACTTCCCATGAACAAATTGATAAAACCCGAAAACAATACAAAAAGTATTAAAATTGGAATTATGCCTAAATCTACATTTTGTAAAAAATTAGCTCCTTTAATTGCTAAAATTAGTCCAATATTGCTCCATTTAAACCAAGCTACAAATTGCGATGCGAAGAAAACTAATACTAAAAAAGGAGCGAGAGTTTTTAAGTTATCTGTCATTCCTTTAATTACATCGGCATTGGTTTTAAAATTTTTAGTTATAAAGCCGTATGTTATTCCAATACTTGCAGCCATAATAAATAATATAGCTATAAATCCTTTCAATAAAGGGCTATGTAAAACACTATTGTTTGAACCTCTAAGAAAACCATTATCGGGTATAATTCCTATTAAAAATATTATAAACCAAAAACAAAAGACAATAAAAGAGTAAAAAATACCTTTTTTTTCAACTGCGGTAAGTTTATCTAATGTCTCTGGAACTACATTGCCAGAGTATTTTCCCATTCTTGGTTCTATTATTTTGTTTGTAACCCATGTGCCGGCTAAAGCGATAAAAAATGTCGAAACAGACATAAAGTAATAATTTGCGGTAGGTAAAACTATATAGTTAGCATCTATAATTCTGGCAGCCTCTGTAGATAACCCAGCTAGTAAAGGGTCAATAGTTCCTATTAAAATATTTGCGCTAAAACCACCGCTTACACCAGCAAAGGCAGCAGACATACCAACAATGGGATGACGTCCTACTGAATGAAATATTACTCCAGCCAATGGAATAATAAACACATATCCTAAATCGGATGCAACGTTTGATATAATTCCAACAAAAACTATAATAAAAGTAAGTAACGACGATGGAGCTTTCAAAACTAATAAGCGTATCAGGGCAGATATTAAACCACTACTTTCGGCAACACCAATACCAAGCAAAGCTACCATTACAATACCTAAAGGAGCAAAACTTGTGTAATTATTTACCATTTCGAGTAATATACGATGTAATCCTTCTTGCGAAATTAAGTTTATTGTGTTTATGGTTTCATTAGTTGTGGGATGTATAGCGTTAAAATTTAATATTGAACCTAACCAGGAAAAAAATAAAACTAACAATGCAAATATTCCAAATAAAACTGCTGTATGAGGCAAAGCATTTCCAACACGTTCTATAAAACTCAGCAGCTTAAATAAAAAATTCGTATTTTGGTTTATTTTACTCATTTTATTACTTTTTAATAAATCTTAAAAAAGTAAAGAATAAAGAAAAATATTTTCTTAAATTTATATTAAAAGCTAATATTATTGCGATATTTAATAAAGATATATACATAAGAAGTTGTCGAAAAAATGTAAAAAAACTTCTACATTTTTTTAATCATTCAAAATTAGACTAATTTTGTGAAAAAAAAAATGCAAAAAATTAGTACTATTTTATTTGCCTTACTGTTTATTGCAATAACAGTTATATATATTCTTTTACTGAAAATAAAAAAGAATTTGTTTCACAGAAAAATTCTGATACTTCGGCATTTAATACTTCTTCAATTAAAATAGCCTTTATAAATGTTGATAGTCTTTTAAAAAATTATAAATTTTACGAAGAATTGGAGAACAAACTTCTTTCTAAGCAGAAATCTATGGAAAGCGATTTGAATAAAAAGATGGCTGCTTTTGAAAAGGAAGTTCAAGAATTTCAGAAAAAAGTTCAACTTAATAGCTTTTTAAGTGAAGAAAGTGCTCGTCGTCAGCAGCAAGATTTGGTTATGAAAGAGCAAAATTTATACAAACTTCGTGAAGAACTTACACTTCAACTTGCTAAAGAAACACAAGAACTGGAAAAACAACTACTTGACACGGTTACAAACTTTTTAAAAGAATTTAATGCAAATAAAACTTATGATTTTATTCTAAATAAAGCAGCTGTTTTGTATGGTAACGAAGCTTTTGATATTACAGATACGATAATATTTTTGCTAAACAAACGATATGAAAGTCAAAAGCAGTCGAATTAATTTATGGATGTTTTGCTTAGCTATTTAGAAAAACATGCTTTATTCGATAAATTAATAAATGTTGCACCAGCCGAAAATCTTAAAATATGCGTAGTAATTCCTGTATACAACGAAGATAATATTTCTAAAGTGCTTAATTCGTTGCTTAACTGTTATAACATTGATGGCGATACTGAAATAATTATTGTGCTTAATACAAACGAAAATGACTCAAACGAAGTAATACAAAGAACCGAGAAAAGTGAAAACGAATTTTATTACATAAAAAATAAATTAAATAATACTAAAATTCAGTTGTACTTAATCAAAGCATTCAATTTGCCTAAAAAATCGGCAGGAGTTGGTTTGGCTCGTAAGATTGGAATGGATGAAAGTATAAGACGTTTTTTTGAGGTTAAAAATAAAAAGGGCATTATTGCTTGTTTGGATGCCGATTGTATAGTTGAAAAAAACTACTTAACCGAATTAAATAAGCTTTTTACTACTAAAAATGCTAACGCTTGTACTGTTAGATTTGAACATCAGATTAGTGGTTCGGATTATTCAGAAGAAATATATAGAGCTATAGCTCTATACGAATTGTATTTGCATTATCATCTAATTTCACTAAGAAACATTGAGCATCCATTTGCATATCATACTATTGGATCCGCTTTTGCTGTAAGAGCAGATGTATATGCTAAACAGGGTGGCATGAACCAGAAAAAAGGAGGCGAAGATTTTTATTTTCTTCAAAAAGTAATACCACTCGGAAAATTTTACGAATTGAATTCTACATGTGTTTATCCGTCGCCAAGAATTTCAACGAGAGTACCTTTTGGAACAGGAATTATAGTAAAAAAAATTGTAGAACAAAAATTAGAGTACATAAACGTGTATAGTCCAGAGTCTTATATAGATTTGAAAAATTGGTTTAATGAAGTTTTTAATGCTTATAACTCTTCGATAAACTTTTATTTCGAAGATAAAATATCGAATGAATTATTGAATTATTTAAAAAAATTGAATGTAAACGAACATTTACAAGAGATTAAAAATAACACATCTAATTTTTATAATTTCAAAAAACGTTTCTTCCGTTGGTTTAATATGTTTCAGGTTATCAAATACTTAAATTATAGTCATCAAAACTATTATTCTAAAATACCTGTTTGTACAGCTGCAAATATGTTGTTGAAAAAATTAAATAAGACATACCATAGAGAAGATGCATTTGAACTATTGAAAACTTATAGAGATATTATTTATAAATAATCTAAAATAATTAAAATTATTTTAATTCTTCTTTAGCTCTAAGCATTTTAATTGCAACTTCGGCACATTCACTTCCTTTGTTACCGTATATCCCGCCAGCTCTTTCTATTGCTTGATGTTCATTTAATGTAGTTAGAACACCAAATATAAAAGGTATGTCGTATAGTAAATTTAATTCTGTAATTCCAAAAGTTACACTCTGGCATACATAATCAAAGTGTTTTGTTTCACCTTGAATAACACAACCTAAACAAATTATTGCATCGTATTTTTCTGTTTCTGCTAACCACTGTGCTCCTTTTGTTAATTCAACACTACCAGGTACTTTTATAACTTTTATTTTGTTTGGATTGACTTTTGCTTTGTGAAATGTTTCAATTGCACCTTGCAATAAACGTTCAGTAATAATTGCATTCCATTCGGCGACGACTATACCGAAAGAAAAAGGAGAACCATCGAGTTCTCCTTCTGAGTTTTTTTTATATTTTGTAGCCATACTAAATTTCTTCTTGATTTAGTTTTAGTTTTACGCGTGAAATATATTTTTCTGCTTTACGTCCCTCATTTGTTTTGTAAAATTGCTTTTCTAAATATTCATAAACTTCGAGAGCTTTTTCCCATTGTTCAAGCTTTTCATATACAAAACCTAATTTCATCAGATAAAATGGCGAAGAAAATTGATTGGCTTTGTCGTAAGCTGCTTTATTGTAATATTTTTTGGCTTCTTCTAATTTGCCTAATTCTAAGTATGCATCACCAATTGCACCATTAGTTGTACTATAAAGTAGAACATCGTCGGTTGAATATTCTTTTAAATACTTTATTGCTTCTTCAAACTGACCAAGATGTAGAAAACAAATACCAGCATAATAATTTGCCAAGTTACCAGCCTTTGTCGAACTATATTCGTCAATTATTTGTAAAAAACCAGGATATTGTCCATCTCCATTTAAAGCTAACTTGAAAGAATCTTTAGCAAAATAGTTTTCTGCCATGAACATTTCCTGATGAGCTTCATCTTCTAAAGGTGCTAAATAGCTTTTCTTGTATATGAAAAATAAAGCAACTAAAACAATTAAGCCTCCAACAACATACGAAATACTTTTTTTATTTTTATCTATAAATTCTTCAGTTTTACTTAAAACCGATTCGTTTCCTACGTTATCAACTTCATTAGTTTCTGTTTTTTTAGTGTTTTCTTTCATAAAGGGTCAATTTTTTTTTAAGACTGCAAACCTACATTATTTTTGGCAAATTAACAAATATTCCAAACTTTTTTAAAAGTTCTGTTCTTCAAAAGTAATTATTGAATTTTGTTTTCCTCCGTCCATGTAAACAATTAACTGCTTATCAAAATGTACGTGTTTAAAAAAATTTGTTTGTTTTACAAGATTTCCACTGTTAATTAAGTTCCAATTTATATAATCGAAATTACTATAATTTTTTACTGAAAAATATCCAACATTCATGGCAGTTACATTATGAAAAAAGTGAGAGCCCAACGAAGCGTCTAAAGGGAAATTTGGCAACTCCATTTCAACAATAATCTTAGCAGCCGATATTTGCGACCAAACAACAGGTATGCCGATGAATTTGTCGCGTGTTCCCCAACGACCAGGACCTATAAGTATGTATTTTTTCCCTAATTTTAAAAACTCTCTGTTTATTTGATCAATTTCACTTGCCATTTCATTAGTTCTTAAATTATCAAATACTTTTGGCATAACAAAAACAATGTCATGAATATTATCTACCTTACCATTTCCCATACTTTTCGAACTTCTTAAAATTGTGTACTCGTCATTAAACTTAGAAAACTGAACATTAAAATCTTTCTCATTTCCTAATAGTGGTTTTATTTGAAGCAAGTAAAACGAAGGTAAGTTGTTGCAAGAATTTTTATCTAAATCAACTGCAAATTCTATTTCCACTGGTGCTCCCATCGATTCTGTTACTATGCTTAAAACAACCTCTAAAGTTTGAGCTAATGGTATATATTCATATTTTAATATGTTAGCAAAATTTACAACTCTTGGACCGTTTTTTGATAAGCCTGCTTCTATAAAATCGTTTTCTGGGTCATAAACTGATGCTAAATGTTTTAATGTTCCGTGCATTTCGGAATCGTACAAACTTAAACGACTTAACGAAGCATTTTCTCCTTCCATTAAATTAGGCTCGCTACGCTTTAAATTGACTGCAAAAAATTCAGTTTGAGAATTTTGAACTAAGTCTTGCATACTCATTATGTCTATTTTCGGATAACGCGGTGAAAATCTAAATGTTTTTTCACCTTCCACAACATATTGTCCTAAACCTAAAGCAATAACAGCAAAACCTTCTTCTGGTTTCATTTGTCCAATAGGATAAAAATTGTACGACTGTGCTGCTCCACTTATATGTGGGTAGTAATAATCATTGTATTGACGTCCAACAACTTCTTGAATAACTACTGCCATTTTTTCTTCTTCTACTTTAAAATTTATTGCTTCAAAATACAATCGGGCATTATTAGAAAAAACCGAAGCATATACTAACTTTATGGCTGTAGTTAATTGTTGTAATCGTATCGATTCGTCGGGATGATTGTTTGGCAATAAGTATGTTTCAAAAACGCCAGAAAAAGGTTGACACAAAGAGTCTTCTAGCAAACTAGAAGAACGAACAGCAAGTGGTTTTCTGGTTTTTTTTACAAATATTTTTAGCTTTTTCATTAGTTCGTACGATAGTTCACCTTTTACAAACGCTTCTTTTAATTTTTCAAAATCTTGTTCTTCGTGTATTACTTTGTGTAATTTGTTTCGTTGTATGAAATAATCGTATTCATCAGTTCCAATAATACTTGTTGCAGGAGTACGAATACATATACCGGGTATAATATTAGAAAAATCGTAATTATAAATTAATGTGTTTACAAAAGCTAAACCACGCCCTTTCCCACCTAATGCTCCACTGCTTAATGAAACAATATTGCTTTCTTCGGTTATAATATCAGGGTCAAACTGTACAATTTTACCTTTATCTTTTTCTATTTTATGCTTTTGAATTATTTTTAGTAAAAACTCACGTATTTCTTGCGAATTTCTAAAATCTTCTAACTTGTAAGGTTTAATTTTTCGGGCAATTTCTATTTCGCCACGTGCCATCATCCATAAAGAAAAGTGATTTTTTATTAAATGATAAGCTAAAGATTCGTCGGGTATTTGCTTCAAAATGTATTCAAATTCCTTTAAATTTCGAGCAATTGCTAATTGTTTGCCTTCTTTAGAGCGAAAAATAAAACTTCCAAAACCAATATGGTAAGTAATAAAATCTTTTAAATCTTGAATTAATCTGTCTGATGATTTATTTAAAAACATTAGTCCTTGGTTGTAGGCTTTTTTCATATTCTCGTTATCCGAAGACTGGACTAAAATTGGCAACGAAGGATTAAATGATTGAATATATTCAGCAAACTCGAATCCGGCATTAGAATATTCTTTCCTATTTTTAGGGAAACGCACATCTGAAATAACACATATTATAATGTCTTTATATTTATCGAAAATAATTTTTGCTTCTTCGTAAGTACAAGCGTGCAATATTTTTGGTCTTGCTCTAAGCTTAAGAACTTTATACAATTCATCTGTATTTACTTCTTCTATCAATCGTTGAGTTTGTTCTAATACAGTGTTATAAATTGCAGGTAAAAATCTGCTGTAATACTTAGGCGAATCTTCAATAAGCAAAATAGCTTGAATAACTCCCAATTTCGAATCATTTTCAATATTAACTTTATCTTCGAGTAGTTTAACCATCGCAAAAAATATTTTCGAATCGCCATTCCATACAAAAACTTTATCGAAGCCCGATTTGTAAAAACTATGTTCTGTTAAGAATTGAATATCCTTATCGTTATTTAATAATAAATACACAGAAATATAAGAGTAATTTTCTTTTATTTTATCGCAAATCTGAAAGGGTATTTTTTTGTCGGCACCCATCATTATTATAATATGGTCGAAGTGTCGTTGTTTCAACAATAAAAGTGCTTCTGCCTCGGTCGAAACTCCTGTAATTCTTGGCAAAGATGTTAAATTCAACTTATAATATTCTCCTAATATATGCTCTGTAAAGCGTCCCTCTTTTTCTATACTAAAAGCATCGTATAAGTTTGCTATTAGCAAAATTTCTTTGACCTTAAAAGCCATCAAATCGTGATAAATATCGCGTTCATAATAGTCTTTGTTTATAAACTTTTGTAAAAGCTGTCTTGAATAAGTTTGAGCAGACTGTTGAATATTTTTTAAATCAATCTTAGGTTCTTCGTAATGAAGAATTTCTTTAATCTTAGCACTATTTATGAAATTTCCAATCAATGTTGCTATATTGTTAATAAGGTTTTTTTCTTCAGCTAAAAAAAGTTCTTCGTTGTTTTCTTGTGGGTTTTCTTTTGTGTAATAAACTTGAATTGAACCTGATTTGCTTTCGGCAGTATTAAATGTCGCTATTTGTTTCCACTCTGTTTCTATAAAAAAATCAGAAACATATTTTTTCCCATCATATTCTATTAAACAAACAGTATGTTCAGGAAATTGGTATGCAAGTGGTATTAAATTGCATATTATCTGTAAAGTATCGTCAATACTTAAACCTTGTTTAATTACTTCAGTTGTTTTATTTATACAATTTAATTCTTTTAATCGTTCTTTAGTTTCTTTCAGTATTTGATTAATATTGAAATTATTAGCTTGATTTTGTTCATTATCCATAACTTTTAAGCTTTTAAAACTCTAAATATATTTATTTAATAATTAAAATAAAAATCAATTTTTATGTTATATAATATCATTTTTATAGTTGATATTTTAAATTTAGTAGTATAATTTTGTTTTATCTTAACTAAAATTTTAATTATGGAAGCAAAAGTTTCAAATCCGAAAGTAGATGCCTTAATGGCAAAAGTTATTGCAAAAAATCTAAATGAACCTGAATTTTTACAGGCAGTTCGCGAAGTAGTAGAATCATTAATGCCTTTTATTGAGGAAAATCCGAAGTATAAAGAACACAAAATTCTTGAAAGAATGATAGAACCAGAGAGGGTTATTATTTTTAGAGTTCCTTGGATTGACGTTAAAGGCGAAATTCAAATCAACAGAGGTTATCGTATTCAAATGAACAGCGCTATTGGACCTTACAAAGGTGGTATCCGTTTTCATCCCACAGTAAATTTAAGTGTTTTAAAATTCTTAGCATTCGAACAAGTATTTAAAAATTCATTAACAACACTACCTATGGGTGGTGGAAAAGGTGGTAGCGATTTCGACCCAAAAGGTAAAACCGAAAACGAAATTATGGGTTTTTGTCAAAGCTTTATTACTGAGCTGTATCGTCATATCGGGCATAATACAGATGTTCCTGCAGGTGATATTGGTGTAGGTGGACGCGAAGTTGGATATATGTATGGTCAATACAGACGAATAGTAAATGAATTTACAGGAGTTTTTACAGGTAAAGGTATAGGCTGGGGTGGTTCGCTTATTAGACCCGAAGCAACAGGTTATGGTTGTGTTTATTTTGCTGAAGAAATGCTTAAAACACGTGGCGAGACTGTTAAAGATAAAACCGTTGTAATTTCTGGTTCTGGGAATGTTTCGCAATATGCTGCAGAAAAAATAATTGAATTGGGAGGCAAAGTAGTTGCATTATCTGATTCAAACGGTTATATTTACGATCCAAAAGGTATAGACAGAGAAAAACTTAATTATGTAATGTGGCTCAAAAATGTTAAACGTGGCCGCATAAAAGAATATGCCGAAAAGTATGGTTGTGAGTACTATGAAAATAAAACTCCATGGGAAGTTAAATGCGATATTGCACTGCCCTGTGCAACACAAAATGAAATTAACGGAACAGATGCCCAAATGTTAGTTAGAAACGGATGTATTTGTGTGTCTGAAGGAGCAAATATGCCAAGCACACCCGAAGCAGTTGAAACATTTATTGAACATAAAATTTTATACGGTCCTGGTAAAGCAGCAAATGCTGGAGGAGTATCTACAAGTGGTTTGGAAATGACACAAAATTCACTCCGTATGTCATGGACACGCGAGGAAGTAGATAGATATTTGCGTCAGATTATGATTAATATTCATAATACCTGTGTTAAATATGGAACAAAAAGCGATGATTTCATAAACTATGTTGATGGTGCAAATATTGGTGGATTTGTTAAGGTTGCTGACGCAATGATTGCACAAGGTGTTATATAAAGTTTGAATCAATAATGAAAAGAGGACTTTATGTCCTCTTTTTTAATTACATTTATCGAAAAATTTTTAAATATGAGAGTACAAAGAATTTACAAGAATAATAATGATTTAATCGAAGAAAAAATAAATTTATCATTGCTTGATACTATTATTGAGAAGTATAAAACAAAAAAAGGAAGTACAATTCCATTATTACAAGCAACACAACAATTATATGGATATATACCTAAAGAAGCATTTGAGTACATTTGTAATAAAACAGGATTAAAAATTAGCGAACTGTATGGTGTAGCTACTTTTTATGCACAATTTCGTCTTAAGCCTGTTGGTAAACACATAGTTAAAATATGTCATGGAACAGCTTGTCATGTTCAAGGCGTTAAAGCAATAACAGAATCAATTTTAGAAACACTTCAAATAAAAGATGGTGAAACAACTTCAGATGGTTTTTTTACAGTAGAATCTGTTGCTTGTTTGGGATGTTGTTCGCTTGCACCTGTTATTATGATTGATGAAGAAGTTTTTGGAAAACTTACAAGCAAATCGGCTGTGAACATTATTAAAGAAATTCAACTAAAAGAAAATAATTAAATCAAACAATATATATGGAATCAATAAAAGTTCTTGTTGGCTTGGCAAGTTGTGGAATTGCTGCTGGAGCTAACAAAGTATTTAATAAAATATCTAGTATTAAAGACATAGAAAAACTTCAATTCAATTTAATTAAAACCGGCTGCGTTGGAATGTGTTATTGCGAACCACTTGTTGAAATAATAGATTCAACAGGTTCGTATTTATATGGAGAAATAAATGAAGACAAAGCAATAGAAATAATAGAAAAACATATAAAAAATAGTGAACCAGTTAAAGAATATATTGTAAAAACAGACTTATTCGAAAATTCTGACGATAGTTTTTGGAAAAACCAAGTTAAAATAGCATTAAGAAATTGTGGAGTTATAAATCCGGAAAACATTGAAGATTACGAATTACATAATGGGTATAAAGCAGTAAAAAAAATTATACAAGAAAAAATTCATCCCGAACAGGTTATTCAAATTATTATTGATAGTGGACTTAGAGGACGAGGAGGTGGTGGCTTCCCAACTGGATTAAAATGGAAATTTGCATATAACAGTAAATCGGCTCAAAAATATGTTATCTGTAACGCCGATGAAGGCGACCCAGGAGCTTTTATGGATAGAAGCTTATTGGAAGGTGATCCTCATTCAGTACTCGAAGGAATGATTATTGCTGCTTATGCAATACAAGCAACTGAGGGAGTAATTTATTGTAGAGCAGAATATCCGCTTGCAATCAAACGTTTAAACATTGCTATTGAACAAGCACGTAGTAAAGGATATCTTGGTAAAAATATTTTCGGAAAAGAAGAATGGGATTTCGATATTTATGTTAAGGAAGGAGCTGGCGCATTTGTTTGTGGCGAAGAAACAGCTCTAATGGCCTCAGTTGAAGGGAAAAGAGGAATGCCAAGGAAAAGACCACCATTCCCAGCAGTTTCGGGTTTATGGAAAAAACCTACCAATATAAATAATGTTGAAACTTATGCAAATGTCCCACATATAATATTAAATGGAGCTGAATCGTACAACAAATATGGAACAGAAAAATCAAAAGGGACAAAAGTTTTTGCTTTAACAGGAAAAATTAAAAGAGGTGGACTTGTTGAAGTACCAATGGGAATATCTATTCAAGATGTAATTTATAAACTTGGTGGTGGAATACAAAACGATAAAAAATTTAAAGCAGTACAACTTGGAGGTCCTTCTGGCGGTTGTATTCCGGATTATCTTTCTAATACTCCTATTGACTACGAATCAATAACAGCAACGGGAGCTATTATGGGATCGGGTGGAATGGTTGTAATGGACGAAACAACTTGTATGGTTGATATAGCAAGATTTTTTCTCGATTTTACGCAAAAAGAATCGTGTGGTAAATGTACCTTTTGCAGAATTGGAACAAAAAGATTGTTAGAAACATTGACACGAATTTGCGAAGGAAACGGAAAAGAAGTAGATATTGAAACTTTAGAAGAATTGTCGCAACAAATTAAAGACAGTCCATTATGTGGATTAGGACAAACAGCACCAAATCCTGTTTTAACAACAATAAAATATTTTCGTCATGAATATGAAGCACACATACGCGATAAAAAATGTCCTGCTAAAGTTTGCAAAAATCTTATTACATATACAGTTGTTGAAGACAAATGTTCGGGATGCACTGTTTGTTCTAAAAATTGTCCTGTCAATGCAATTGAAGGTGAGCGTAAACAAATACATTATATAAAACAAGACATTTGCATAAAATGTGGAGTATGTTTTACAAAGTGTAAATTCGAAGCAATTAACCTTTCTTAAAATTAAGAATTATGAATCAAATAAATATTATATTAAACGGAAAACCTGTTGTAGGTTATGCAGGCGAAACAGTTTTAGAATTAGCAACATTATGCCATGAACGTCGTTTAGAACCATATTCTTCGTGCTATGTTTGTGTTGTTGAAATTGATGGGATGAGAGGACTTCAACCTTCTTGTTCAACAAAAATTACAGAAGGAATGAAAATTACAACCGACAACGAAAAAATACATAAAGCACGAAAAACAGCATTAGATTTATTAGTAAGCAATCACTATGCTGATTGTTTAGCTCCCTGTAAGCTAACTTGCCCGGCAGGTGTTGATGTACAAGGGTATATCTCTTTGATAGAAAAGGGTTTATATAGCGAAGCAGTTGCTCTTATCAAAGAAGTTAATCCATTACCAGCTATATGTGGTCGTGTATGTGTTCGTCCATGTGAGGTAGCTTGTCGCAGAAATTTACTCGAAGAAGGTTACGGAGTAGGCATTGACTACTTAAAGCGATTTGCAAGCGATATGGATATAAACTCTTCTCAACCTTATAAGGCAAAAGCAAAACAACAAAGTGGGAAAAAAGTTGCGATAATTGGAGCAGGTCCTGGAGGGCTATCGGCAGCTTGGTTTTTACAGCTTGAAGGACATTACTGTGATATATTTGAAGCTAATTCAAAAGCTGGCGGATGGCTAAGGTATGGAATTCCAGAATATCGTCTGCCAAACGATATTATTGACAAAGAAGTAAATGCAATTTTAGAACTCGGTTTATCGAAAATACATTACAATAAAAAACTTGGCGAAAATTTAAGTTATAGTGAGTTAAAAGATAAATACGACGCAATAATTTTGGCAATAGGTTCTCAGGGAAGTACACCAGTTGGCTGTGAAGGCGACGATGCTGAAAACGTTATTGGCGGAGTAGAGTTTTTACGAAATATGGAAATTACTGGACAGAAGTACGATTTTAGAAGAAAAACAGTGGCTGTTATTGGAGGTGGAAATACAGCTATGGATTGTTGTCGTACTTCAATTAGATGCCATGCCGACAAAGTTTATGTCTTATATCGTCGAACAGAAAAAGAAATGCCAGCCAATCCAATTGAAATACATGAATCAAAGGTAGAAGGTGTTGAGTATATGTTTCTAACAGCACCTAAAAAAATAAATAAAGATGAAAGTGGTAAAGTAAAATCAATTACTTGCTTAAGAATGGAACTTGGCGAACCAGACTCATCAGGGAGAAGAAGACCAATGGTTGTAGAAGGAAGTGATTTTGATGTACCTGTTGATTATATTTTAGCTGCAATTGGACAAAAAACGATAGCTCCTTTCATTGAAGATATAAATAAACATAGCGAAAAAGAGAAACTTGCTTTAAACAAATGGGGTGATTTAGATGTAGAACCTGTTACATTACAAACCGGTATTACTAATATTTTTGCTTGTGGCGACGCGGTTAAGGGACCTGCTACAGTTATAGAAGCTATTGCACAGGCACGACGTGCATCATTAAGCTGTCATCAGTATTTGACAGGACAGATAATAAAAGCCGAACCTTATGAATTTATAAGTAAACGCGATAACTTCAAAAAACAAATTAGTTCCGATTATAAAGGCATATATGTTTTCAAAAAACGTAACGAGATGCCAACTTTACCCGAAACCGACAGAAAAAACTTTAAAGAAGTTGAATTAGGTTACGAAAACGAAAAAGTTGCTCAAAACGAATCATCACGTTGTTTAGAATGTGGGTGCGATGAATATTATACATGCCATTTGAAAAAATATGCTACTACTTATGGTGCTTCGCAAGAAATTTATAAAGGAGATTTTAAGCATTACGAAGTTCGTTTCGATCATCCTTTTATTGAAATAGATAACAATAAATGTATTCTTTGTTCTCGTTGTATAAGAATTTGTAGTGAAGTTGTTGGTGCTAATGCTTTAGGTCTTGTAAATAGAGGTTACGAAACTTATGTTGCTCCAAGTCTTAATAATTCGTTGATAGAAACAGATTGTGAATCATGTGGTTTATGCATATCAGCATGTCCTACAGCAGCTATTAGCGAAAATGTAGTTTTTAAACCTGGACCTGTAAAAACTAAGGCTATTTCAAGTATATGCAATTATTGCTCAGTAGGATGTGAAATAGAATATAATGTTATAAAAAATTATGTATGGCGAATAAATGGCAAAAACGGACTAGTAAACAAAGATACAAATATATGCGCAAAGTCCAAATTTGGTTATTTGTACATTAATGACAAACAAAGACTTACAAAGCCATTATTGAAAGAAAATAATATTTGGAAGGAAATATCATTTGAAGAAGCATTTAATATTATTTATCATACACTTGCAAAATCGCAACCAGAAGAAGTAGCTATTTTTGCTGGAGCTCGTTTAACAAACGAAGAACTTTTTTTAATTAACAAGTTGGCCGAAAAAGCAATTAAAACTAACAATAAAGGAAGTTTCTCGTATTTGGGTAAAGGAAATGGTTATGCCGAAAACAGCTTTTATAATACTCCTTTCAGCGATATAATTCATGCCGATAAAATTTTCATTGTTGGAACTGAAATAAATTATGACCACCCTGTTCTTGGATATATGATATTTAATCATCAATATTTAAACCAAATACCTGTTTATCAAATTACCACTAAACAAAACAACCGATTAATTCATAAAGTGCAAAAAACAATAAATATTAAGTCGTATTACCATTTTATAAAAGCAGCAAATTATTACATTTTATTTAATAATCTTCAAAATCAAATTTTTATAAATCAACATGCTTCAGATAGTTTCGAAAAATATAAACATCATATTTTAAATGAAAAATTCGACATATTATTACAGAAGGCAGGATGTGATATAAAAGATTTAGAGTTTTTCGTTAATGAATACAATTTAACTCATAATTCGATAATAGTGTTCTCAGAAAAAAATATTTCGTCAAACACTTCTTTAGAGCTTAGAAACATAGCTATACTTACTGGGAAATTAGGAAAAACTGAAGCAGGTATTATTTCGCTCAAAGAAAAAAACAACTCAGAAGGGTTATATACAATGGGATTTGTTAGCGGTTGCGAGTCTTTTAACAGAATAAAAACCCTAAACGACGAAACCTTACTAAACAATATAAAAAACTCTAAAATAAAAACATGGGCTATATTTGGTGAAGACCCAGTAGGAACAGCAATTAATAAAACTGAAATTGAGTCGTGGTTTAAACATGCTAATTTTATTGTGGTACAAGATTATTTTATTACAGAAACAGCACAAATTGCTAACCTTATAATACCTGCGTCTTTACCATACGAAACAGGCGGCTCTTTCACAAATACGCAAAGAGTAATTTTAGATTTTGAGCGTTATAAAAATCCACCTTTTGAATTTTGTAATATAGGTCAACTGATTTCAATTTTAAAACACTTTAATATCAATCATTTACGCTCTATTTACGATGTTAAATTCGAATTTACACAACAATTTTCGGCATACAATCAAATGCCACAAACTTTATTAAGATATACAGAAAGCGATAATAACACACAATTATTTATGAATGGTTGTGATACTATAAGCCATCAATTTGAAAAATATTTTGAAAATAAACTAAAAAAACAAGTTCATTATGAAAGAGTTTAATAGCATAGACGATGTTTTAGATTTTGCAATAGAAATGGAACAAAATTCTATTGATTTTTATAAAGATTTATCTAATAAGGCTTCATTTCAAGAAATGAAAGAAACATTTTTACAATTTGTTGAAGAAGAAATAAAACACAAAGCCAAGCTAATAAAGGTTAAAGAAGAAAAAATATTTAATATTGGCGAAGAAAAAGTAAAAGAACTGAATATATCCGAATATGTGGAACGAACAGAGGCATCGCCAAATATGACTTACCAGGAAGCACTTATATTAGCAATGAAAAGAGAAAAAGCAGCTTTCAGATTGTACACAAAACTTGCTCAAAAGACATCAAATCCTGAATTAGTAAACTTATTATTAAGCCTTGCTCAAGAAGAATCGAAACACAAATTAATGTTCGAATTAGAATACGATGAAGTTATTTTAAGGGAAAATTAAATTATCAACAATTCTGCCTAAGATATTGTGTAAAAAACAAATATACTATTTTTCAACTTATTAGTATTATTTCTTAATTGTTTATAATTATATATAAGAATAGAGTATTTTACAATAAATGTTGTATATAATTTTTAATTATAAAATAATTATTTAGCTTTGTGGCGAACTTTATATATATTAGATTATGAAAAAATTAGCTGTTGTAGCATTAGGTGGAAATGCGTTATTAAGAGCTGAAGAAAAAGGAACAATTAGTGAACAAGAGCGAAATGCTTATGAAACTTGTGAAAATATTTTACCTTTAATAGAAAGTGGTTATAATCTGGTTATTACTCATGGTAATGGTCCTCAAGTTGGTAATATTCTTTTACAAAATCAGGCAGGAAATAAATTATTTGGTATTCCTGAAATGCCTTTAGACATTTGTGGAGCATATAGTCAAGGTTTTATTGGTTATGTAATTGAACAACAATTGCGCAATGTTCTTGAAAAAAGAGGTATTGATATTGATATTATTACACTCATTACTCAGGTTTTAGTAGATAAAAATGATACTGCCTTTCAGAATCCTACTAAACCAATTGGTCCGTATTATACAAAAGAAGAAACTGAGCAAATAATGAAAGAAACAGGTTCAATATTTAAAGAAGACCCTAAGGGTAGAGGATGGAGAAAAGTAGTTGCTTCGCCAATGCCAAACCGTATTGGAAATAGAAAGTCAATTGAAAAATTAGCTCGCGACGGAAATATAGTTATTGCTGTTGGTGGTGGCGGAATACCTGTTTTTTACGTTGAACCAAATAAATTAGAAGGAATTGATGCAGTTATTGATAAAGATTTAGCATCGTCATTGTTAGCTACTCAAATTGGTGCCGACGAATTTTATATACTTACTGATGTGCCAAAAGTTTGTATTAACTTCAACAAACCAGACGAAAAACAATTAGATATTTTAAGTGTTGCCGATGCTAAAAAGTATTTAGCAGAAGGTCATTTTACAGAAGGGAGTATGGCACCTAAAGTAAAAGCGTGTATTCAATTTGTAGAAAATGGTGGCAAAACAGCTGTAATTACAGAGTCGAAAGAATTAAAAATGCCTAATTCAGGGACACGAATTGTTTTAAACTATTAAAAAAATGGAGGATATTTTATGGCTTTCAATCTAAAAAATCGTAGTTTTTTAAAAGAATTAGATTTTACACCCGAAGAATTAAAATTTTTATTGAATCTTTCAATTGAATTAAAACGTGCAAAATATGCTGGAACTGAACAGCAACGTTTAAAAGGAAAGAATATTGCTTTGTTGTTCGAAAAAGATTCTACAAGAACACGCTGCGCCTTTGAAGTAGCCGCATACGACCAAGGGGCTCATGTAACATATATTGGACCTTCTGGTTCACAAATGGGTAAAAAAGAGTCAATGAAAGATACTGCTCGTGTGTTGGGTAGAATGTATGATGGGATAGAATATAGAGGTTTTGCACAAGAAATTGTTGAAACACTTGCAAAATACTCTGGAGTTCCAGTTTGGAATGGGTTGACTAACGAATTTCATCCTACACAAATGCTTGCCGATTTTATGACCATGATTGAACATTCTGATAAACCTTTAAGTCAAATAAAATTTT
>JBBIKO010000003.1:13083-26137 GCA_037445415.1 Bacteroidota bacterium | reverse complement strand
GGAATGGATAAGCGCTGAAAGCATCTAAGCGCGAAACCAACTTCAAGATGAGTTTTCCTTTAAGGGTCGTCGAAGACTACGACGTTGATAGGCTGCAGGTGTAAAGACAGTAATGTCAAAGCTGAGCAGTACTAATTGCCCTTTAACTTTACTTTTATCAGCAGTATAATATTTCTTCCAAACGTCATAGTATATTTAAAATCTTAAGGTGGTTATAGCGATGGGGTTCCACCTCTTCCCATTCCGAACAGAGAAGTTAAGCCCATCATCGCCGATGGTACTGCTAACGCGGGAGAGTAGGTCGCCGCCGATTTTTTTAAAGAAGCTGTCTCAAAATAACGAGGCAGCTTTTTTTTTAATAATGAATAACAAAGTTATCTATATTTCTCTGATAAGAGTTAAGAATGAAAGCTATTTTATGCCATTATTTTTGAAAATTGACTTTAAACCGTTTAAAAGACAATAAAAAAGTTAAAAAGCTGGTTATTTTGCTCATATTGTGTACCATAAAAAGTAACCCAAGTTCATTATTTACTTTTTCGATACCTTTAAGATAAAATTGTCTAAAGCCTTTATTTTGTTTAATCATTCCAAAAACAGGCTCAACATCTACCGGGCGCCTTTTGCGGTACAAGATGCCTTGTTGACTTAATAAATATTAACGAGCTTTTGCTTTTAGCGTTCTTATATTTAACGAATCTATTATCTGATTTACCACATGAACAGAATAATGCTTGTCGATTAGCTCCTTTAAACTTGGAGGTAATAACATTTACTGTTGCTGATAATATTCTCTGAATGTTTTGTGATGTAAATAAAAAAATATTTACTATAGAATATCAAAATGTTATGAAATATATTAACTATAACACGTTGAATTATAAACAATTAAAAAGGCTACTTTTTTGAGACAGCCTCCTTTTTTTTTGCTCAAAAATACTATATATTTGCTATATGAAAACTGTATCTATTATTATTCCTGTATTCAATGAGCAAAATACTATATATATATTATTGGAAAAAGTAATTAATGTTAAACTAATTAGAAGTTTATCAAAGCAAATAATAATTATAGATGATGCTTCAAATGATAATACACCCTTAATAATTAAAAATTTTATTGATAATAATGTTTATGCAAATATTATGTATTATAGACAAGAAAAGAATTGTGGAAAGGGTGCAGCAATTCATAAGGGTATAGAATTTGCAACAGGTGATATAATTTTAATTCAAGATGCTGATTTGGAATATAATCCGATGGAGTATAACCGTTTAATAAAACCTATAGTTGATGGGTTTGCCGATGTGGTTTATGGGAGTCGTTTTGTAGGAAGTAATCCGCATCGTGTTTTATATTTTTTTCACAGAATTGGAAATGCTTTCTTAACGTGGTTGAGTAATATGTTTTCTAATTTGAATTTAACAGATATGGAAACATGTTACAAAGCCTTTCGTTCAGACATTATAAAGCAAATTAAGTTAAACGAAAAACGTTTTGGATTTGAACCTGAAGTAACAGCAAAGGTCGCTAAAATTAAAGGAATCAGAATATATGAAATAGGTATTTCATATTATGGACGTACTTATGCAGAAGGGAAGAAAATAAATTGGAAAGATGGTTTTAGAGCTATTTGGGTGATTTTAAAATATAATTTGTTTAAGTAGTTTATGTTTTTTAAACAATAAATGATATTTATTTCGAGTTCATTTTAATGAAATTATTTTAAACCCCTAATTATTTAAACATAATGAATTTTTAAATAATCAAAATTTTAACATCTATGTTTTTAGTAAAAATTTTAAAATAATTATCATGAATTATCAAGAAAAATGAAAGATAACCTATTACGAGAAATATCTGAAATAAAAAATATATATAACTTACCTCTTGCTGAATTGATGAATAAAGCACATACAATTCGAATGAAGTTACATCCAACGAATGAAGTTACATGGATTATTGACAGAAACGTAAATATTACAAATGTTTGTATTTCGCAATGTTTATTTTGTAATTTTTGTAGAACTAAAAAAAGTAAAGATGCTTATATAACAAGTATAAATGAATACAGAAAAAAAATAAAAGAGCTTTTCGAGATAGGAGGTAATCAATTATTATTACAAGGAGGTTTACATCACGATCTTGATCTTAAATATTATGTAAATTTATTCAAACAACTTAAATATGAGTTTCCTGAACTAAAACTTCATGCTTTAGGTCCATCGGAAATAGTTTATTTATCAGAAAAATCTGAGTTAAGTTACGAATATGTTTTAAAAGAGCTAATAGAAGCAGGATTAGATAGTTTACCTGGTGCGGGAGCTGAGATTTTGAGCGATAGAGTGAGAAAAATTTTGTCTCCTGCCAAGTGTACAACTCATGAATGGATAGAAGTCATGCGTGTTGCTCATAAACTTGGATTAGTAACATCGGCTACTATGGTTTTTGGACATATAGAAACTATTGACGAAAGAATTAAACATTTGATTTTGATTAGAGATTTGCAGAATGAAAAACCTGAAAATGTACCTGGATTTTTGAATTTTGTTTTATGGCCTGTTCAACTTTCGGGAACAAGATTAGAAAAAAAAATTAAAATCGAAAAAGTAAACATTTCTGAATACGTTAGAATGTTGGCAATAAGCAGGATAGTCTTATTAAACATTCCTAATATTCAGGTTTCATGGTTAACAGTTGGTAAAGATGTTGCTCAATTGTGCTTACATGCAGGAGCCAACGATATGGGTTCAATAATGATAGAAGAAAATGTAGTATCTTCGGCTGGTGTATCAAAGAATATTATGTCAATAGATGAAATGAAGCAAACAATTGTAGAAGCTGGTTTTATTCCTAAAATACGAAATCAGAAATTTGAAATAATTGAATAATTTATTTTAGTATAAATTGATCGCTACCAATTTGCCTGCCATCGCAAAAAATATCAACATTATAAACACCTTCTGTAAGTGATCCATCGTTTGTCCAGTATATACACATGTCAATATCTTTATTTTGGTAATCTATTTCGCGTTTAGCTGAAAAAAGTAGTTGATTCCCCATAAATGTAAACATTTCGCCTTCGGGATTTGGTAAAATTTCTTTATTAGGGCGAGCTATTCTTATATAAACAAAGCGATTACCATGTTTTATTATTGCGTTTTCTGCTAGTGTAAAGCAAATTCTAATTTTTGAAACTCGTTTGGCTTTTGATACTTCTTTTGCTCTGTCATTAACTCCAACCGAAACAATATTAATGGCACGCAATGTGCTGGCTATATCAACTTTTTGTTCAAGTTCATGTGCTTTTTGTTCGAGGTTTTCTTTTTCTGTTATCACTTTTTTATAATCGCTTTTTACTTTTCTGTTTTCTTCTGTTAAAATTTTATTTCGTGTATTTAAAGAATCTATTTGAACAATGTAGCTACGCATAATATCTCGCAGGGTTTGAAGTTCTTTTTTATATTGATTTATTTGATATGCGTTTGCTTTTTTAATATTTTTAATTTCTTCTAAAAGTTCTTTTATTTTTTCTTTTTCTTGTTCAAGTTCAGCGGAAATTATTTTATTATCTGTTTTTAATGTGTTATATTGATTTAGCATATCTTTTAACTGTTCTTCTATTAGTAGTTTTTCTGCTTCTGTATCTTGTAATTCAACTTGAACATAAACTTTTTCTTTGCGAACAGTATAGAATTTATAAATAAAGAAAATGTTTGAAAAAATTAATAAGACAATGGTAATTAGCATCCAAAGTAATAACTTCGACTTATTATTATAATTAGTGTTTGATTCCATTGTTTTTATTTAACGCAAAAGTATTACGAATATTTTAATTGTCCTATTATGATGATTAGAAAAAATGTTAATATTTAGGTATATCGTAATTTTTGTCCTGGTCTTAATATTTTTTTTCTACTAATTCCGTTCAATTTACAAAGTCTGTTAATTGATACTCCATATTTTTTTGCAATTTTGCTGAGTGTATCGCCTTTGCGTATAGTATGATAACGAGCTTTTAAAACATCTTCTAAATATGAGAAAGTTTGATTATTGATAACTAATGTATCTTTAATTAAACTCATAGTTTTAAAATCAACTACATTGTTTGGATTTATTGGTCCGCCTAAATAACGTATTTCGAAATGAAGATGAGGACCTGTTGAACGTCCTGTATTTCCGGCTAATCCTATTATTTCTCCTGCTTTTATTTCTTGATTTGGTTTAACAAGTATCTTTGACAAATGTGCATATAAAGTTTCTAAACCATTATTGTGTCTGACGACGACTGTATTTCCGTATGATTTACTTTTTTGTGCTATACGGACCATTCCGTCGAAACAATTGAATATGCTATCGCCAACTTTTACTCTTAAATCAATTCCAAAATGATATCTCCATCGCCTCCATCCAAAATCTGATGTTATTTCATTATTTTTTAAAGGAAAATGAAATTTGTTGTTTTCGTTATTTAATTGGATGAAGTGAGTTTCATTAAAAACATTCATTTTACTTTGATATGGATGTATATCTGTTGTATCCCAGAATAGGTATAAGTTATAAGCTGGTACATGATAAAAACTATCAATTAAATTTGGAATATAAAATGAATTAATATTTGCAGCTATGGGAGAATTGTCTTCTTCGAATTCTGATTCGGATAAGGGACCTGTTGAAATAGAATCGGTAAAATGGTTTTCGATGTTAAATTGTTGTGAATAAACTAAATTGAATGAAAAAAATTGTAAAGCCACAAGGTATAAAATAGTTATATAATTTATTTTTATCTTCATATTTTCACAAAAATATATATTATTTTTTAAATTAAAATCTTAAAGTGCTTTAAATTAAACTAATTTTGTTAAAAATTATTTGTTAATATCTTTAAGTTAAAATTTATGTTAGTAAAATTGTATGCAAGTGCTGTATATGGTATAAATGCAACTACAATAACAATAGAAGTTAATGCAACTCAAGGGATAAGATATTATATGGTAGGGTTGCCTGATAATGCAGTTAAAGAGAGTTTGCAACGGATAGAGTCGGCTTTAAAGGTTAATAATTATCGAATGCCAGGTCAAAAGGTTATAATAAATTTGGCTCCTGCCGATATTAAAAAAGAAGGGTCAGCCTACGATTTGCCTATTGCTATTGGAATATTAGCTGCTAGTAATCAAATTCAGGTTTCAAATTTCGAAGATTTTATTATAATGGGCGAATTATCGCTCGACGGTTATATACAGCCAATAAAAGGAGCTTTATCAATTGCTATTCAAGCAAGAAATGAAGGGTTTAAATCAATAATTTTACCAAAACAAAATGCAAAAGAAGCAGCTGTTGTTAACGATATAAATGTTTATGGAGCTGAAACTATTACAGAAGTAATAAATTATTTGCAAAAGGGTGAAGGGCTTGAAAAAGTAGTAGTTAATTTAGAAGAAGAATTTTATGCTAATTATAATAAATATTTGCTCGACTTTTCTGATGTTAAAGGGCAAGAAAATGTAAAAAGAGCTTTAGAAATAGCGGCTGCAGGTGGTCATAATATTATACTTATTGGTCCGCCAGGTGCTGGAAAAACAATGTTAGCAAAACGTATTCCAACAATATTGCCACCACTTACATTAGAGGAAGCTTTAGAAACTACAAAAATACATTCAGTAGCAGGGTTGTTCGATAAAAATACTTCTTTAATGACAGTTCGTCCTTTTAGGTCGCCGCATCATACTATTAGCGATGTAGCTTTGGTTGGTGGAGGAACTTTTCCACAGCCAGGTGAGATATCTTTAGCTCATAATGGGGTACTATTTTTAGATGAATTGCCAGAGTTTAAACGAACGGTTCTTGAAGTAATGAGACAACCTTTGGAAGATAGAGTTGTAAATATAAGTCGTGCAAAATTTAGTGTAGAATATCCAGCAAGCTTTATGTTGGTGGCTTCATTAAATCCTTGTCCTTGCGGTTATTACAATCATCCAGAAAAAGAATGTGTTTGTTCGCCAGGTGTTAGACAAAAATATTTGAGTCGTATATCCGGTCCTTTATTAGATAGAATAGATATTCATTTGGAAGTTGTACCTGTGTCGTTCGATAAATTGTCTGGCTATCAGTATAAAGTAGAAACTAGCGAAATGGTTAGAGAACGGGTTGTTAAAGCCCGGAAAATACAAGAGCATAGATATAAAGATATGGAAGGTATTTATTGTAATGCTCAAATAAATAATAAGTTAATACAGAAATATGTTGTTTTAGATGATACAGGAAAAGCTTTATTGAAAAATGCGATGAATCGCTTAGGATTATCTGCTAGAGCTTACGACAGGATATTGAAAGTTTCTAGAACAATTGCAGATCTTGAAAATAGTGAGAAAATAAAAACCGAACATCTTGCCGAAGCAATACAATATAGAAGTTTAGATAGAGAAGGATGGGCAGGTTAAACTATTGTTTAACGGTAACTATACCTTGATAAGGATTTTTACCCATATACACATTAACAATATAAACAAAAGAGCAAGGTGAGCATTTTTCTTTACCATTGTATGTCCCATCCCATTGTTTTGCTGGATCCATATATTCGTAACCACTTCCGCTGAAGCTAAATATTTTGCTGCCCCAACGATTAAATATTTCTATATCAACTTTTTCGAAATATTGTATGCCTTTAATTTCAAAATGGTCGTTTACTCCATCTCCGTTAGGTGTTATAAGTTCTGGTATTAAAATACAATCTACTTCGTTGGCATTTACAGTAAACGATGTGGTATAATTACAATTAGTATTATCGGTTATAGTAACGGTGTAATTTCCTTTACCTATGTTAGTGGTGTTTTGTTGTGTTGTATTATTCGACCAATTGTATGTGTATGGTGGGACACCACCAGATACTTCAATTTCAATTTTACCATCTTTACCATAATTGCAAGATGCATCAGTTATATTTGAATGAACAACTATAGAGGAAGGTTGTGTAATTGTTGTTGAATAAGTGGTAGTACAACCATTTGCATCAGATAAAGTTAAACTATAAGTTCCAGCAGTTAAGAAAGCAATAGAATTTGTATTTGCATTATTAGACCATAAATATTGGTATTGTGGTGTTCCACCTGCTCCGTGAACTATAATAAGACCATTGTTTGCACCATAACAACTTGCATGGCGTATTGAATCTACAACAACAGATAAAGGATTTGCAGGTTGTGATACAGTTATGTTATTGACAGCATGTGTACAATTATTTGAATCAGTAATTGTAACAGCATATGCTCCTGAGCTTAAATTAGTAACAGTTTGGGTTGATGCTCCGTTACTCCATAAATAATTATATGGAGCTGTGCCACCAGTGGGAGAAATAGTAATAGTTCCAGTAGACTGACCGTAGCATCCAACATTTGTAATATTGTATGTAGCAATAATAGGTTGTGGTTGTGTTATTGTAACTTGATATGTAGAAGTACAACCATTACCATCTGTAACAGTTACTGAGTAAACACCTGTTGCAAGATTTGATATTTGTTGACTTGTTTGACCATTGCTCCAGAGATATGTATAAGGAGGATTTCCAGCAATAATGTTGACAATAGCAGAACCATTGTTGCTGTTATTACAGGTTAAATTTTGTGAAGAAATATTAAGTGTTGGTGGAGTATAAACGTTTATATGTATGCTTGTTGATGAATTGCAAGTTCCTGCGTATACAGTTACAGTGTATGTTGTTGTAGTAGCAGGTGAAACGTTTATACTTGAAGTTGTGTGTCCAGTGTTCCATAAGTAAGATGTTCCACCAGTTGCTGTTAGAGTAGTTGATTGACCTGGGCAGATAAAATTGTTTCCTGTAATTTGAGCATTAGGTGCTGTTACTACTTGTACAGTAACATTTCTAACTGTGAAACAACCAGTTGATGTATTAGTAACAGTAACAGTGTAAACACTGTTGCCGAGTGGTGGTGTTATTGTTATGCTGGCAGTTGTTTCGCCTGTTGACCAGCTATAATTGTTTCCGCCGCTAGCTGTTAGTGTAGTAGAATATCCTTCGCAAATAATTGTATCTCCTGCAATACCAACAACAGGATTGGCATTAACATTTATAGTATGATTAGCAGTAGCAGAACAACCTGTTGAACTATTGGTAACCGTAACTGTATAAGTTGCTGATGATGTTGGATTTATGTTTAAAGGATTAGAAGATGCGCCGGTACTCCATAAATATGTACCGCCCCCTGATGCAGTAAGAGTTACATTATTTCCAGCACATGTTGTTGTAGGACCACTTATAGAAGCAGTTGGTAAAGGATTAACTGTAACTAAGACAGATGCTGTTGTGGTACAGTTAAAATTGTTTGATACGGTTACAGTATAGTTAGTAGAACTTGTGGGAGAAACTATATTTGTTGCTACATTAACTCCATTGCTCCAAATATAAGTAAAATTGCTTCCACCAGTTGCTGTTACTGTTAATGTTGTAGATTGACCTTGACATATAGTAGTGTTGCCCGAAATGTTAGCAGTAGGTCTAGGATTAACTGTTACAGTAACATTTACAGGTTGGCTTGGACAAGAACCAACGTAACCAGTAACAGAATAGGTTGTTGTACTAGTAGGACTAACATTTATAGCAGCGGTTGTTTGTCCTGTATTCCAACTCCAGCTTGTACAAGGTCCAGTTCCATTCGATCCTGATGCTGTTAATGTTACTGATTGTCCCGAGCATATAGTTGCTGAAGGAGGATTTATTGTTACAACAGGCGTATCGCAAGGAATGAACTGACAGTCGGTTATAATGTTGTTTGTAGGAATAGTAAAAGAACTAGTAGAAACACTGGGATTTCCTGTGCTAATTCCTGTTGTATAAGTTCCGGTAAAGGCATCTTGAGTAAAAGTAAAAGTTGTAATTGTAGGATTAAATGTTGTTTCATAACAGCCAGTAGATCCTGCGGAATTAGCTTTAAGTAAGTAAAAAGCATAGTCAATGCTCATCGTTCCCATTACCCATCCGTTGTCGGTAGTTTTTTGTGCATCAACATTTATTGGAAATGCCCAGCTTCCGCTATATCTGTAACCACTATTATTTATATATTGTCCGCTTGAATTAAAATCAGCTTTTACGATGTTTCCACCCATAGTAATTTCGCCACCTATTACAGAAAATCCATTTGAAATAGGAAGAATTTTAAAGGCTAAATCAGCTAAACCAACGTTGTAACGACGACTCCAGTTTTGCGATCCAGTTGGTGTCATTTCCATAAAGAAAAAATCTTGTCCGATGGCACCTTGTGTTGTACTTCCTGCTATATAAAAATTAGTACCTTGCTTGATAATAGTATTAGCTTGTTCATCATTTGCGTCGCTACCTAAAATGTTTGTCCATGCGATAGTCCCGTTAATATTGAATTTAACAATAAGAACATCTGTTGTTGTATCATTTCCGAAAACTTGTGAAGAATAACCAACTGCAATATATCCAGAACCAGAATCTTCTGTTACATCTATGAAAGAATCATCAGAATTTATTGTTGCGTTGTTCCATACCCCGCCCCATGACAATGTTCCATTACTTGTTATTTTAACGATAAAAGCATTAAGAGAATCGGTACTTAAATTACTCATGTTTCCGACAGCAATGTACCCTCCATCGGAAGTTTGTTTAATATTGTTTAAATAATGATTAGATGCTCCGCTAACATAGTATGTTTTAGACCAACTAATATTTCCCGATGCATCGAGTTTCATAATGAAACCGTCTGTTTTGCGAGTACCACTCAATATATATGTTCCATCAGTCAAGCGAATAAGCTTACCTAGTTGATAATAATCTGTTGCAACAATTATTGGACTGAAATATCTTTTGGCCCATAAAACTGTTCCAGTAGAATCGGTTTTAATAACATCAAGTTCGAATTGACTTAAATTTATGCCATAACCTGCCATTATGTAGCTTTTATCAGGATTTTGAACAACTGAAGTAAAGAAATTGTATAAATTACCAACACCATATCGCTTTTGAAATTGTACTTGACTTATTAGGTTAGAAGAAAAGATAATAACAATGCTTAATGTTACAATTTTTTTCATAGTAAAGAATTTTGGGTATAAATATAAATAAAAAATTTAATATTATCAAAATATTTTACTACTTTGTTAAAATTTTTCAATTTGTGTTTATTATGAAAATTCGTGAGTTAAGGAATAAAATAACAGATTCGTTGCTTGAAATATATGAAAATGAAGATGCTTTGATGATAACAGAATGGTTAATTACGGATGTAATGAATATTGAGGGGAGATTTGTATTAATAAATACGTTAAATGAAGAAATTGATTATCACAGCAAAACATATAAAGTAATTAAGCAAAAATGGAATCGCTTGCTTCGAAACGAGCCTATACAGTATGTTTTACACAAGGCATGGTTTTATGGACTTGAATTTTATGTGAATCGTTTTACACTTATACCTCGTCCAGAAACTGAAGAGATGTGTTATGAAATAATTCAATCTTTTAAGTCTAAATTAAATTTATCTTTTGTTGATATTGGTACAGGAAGTGGTTGCATATCAATTGTTTTGAAAAAATACTTTCCTCAATGGAATGCTATTGCTACAGACATTTCTGCAGATGCTTTAAAAATAGCCAAATGCAATGCTTTAAAACATAATGTTGATATTGAATTTCTTAAAGATGATATTTTTTGTTCAAAATTAAATAAGTATAAATTTGATATTTTGATAAGCAATCCACCTTATATTCCTCAAAGTGAGTATAAAATTATGAAAAAAAATGTTACAGATTTTGAACCTCACATAGCACTTTTTACTTCAAACGAAAATCCGCTTTTATTTTATGAAGCTATTTTAAAAATAGCAGACGAAATTTTAAATAAAAATGGTCAAATTTTTTTAGAACTACACGAAAATTATGCAAATAAAGTTGTAAAATTGTTTGAGCTAAATATGTATAAAGTAAAATTATATAAAGATATGAAAAACAAACAACGGTTCTTAATGGCAAAACGAATATGAATGAAAAAGAATTATGGATTCAAAAGTTAAAAAAACTTTGTTCGCAAAAAGAAATTTGTGTTTTTGATGTTAATGAAAAATTGAAAAATGCTAATTTGATTAGTGATGAAAAAGAAGAAATAATTAAAATTCTTTGTCAACTTGGTTTTATTGACGAAAAACGTTATGCAAAAGCTTTTGTTCACGATAAGCTGTATTTTAATAAATGGGGTAGATTGAAGATTAAGTATGCTTTAAAACAAAAAAAAATAGATGAAGAAATTATTAATAAAACAATTTACGAAATAAATGATGAAGACTACTTACAAAATTTTATAAATGTGGCTAAAATAAAATTAAAGAGTTTGAAAAAGGAAGATGAATTAAAACAAATGCAAAAACTTATTCAGTACCTTATGCAAAAAGGTATCGAATATGAAGTAGCTAACGAAATATGGAAAAAATTAAAGAACGATGTTTTGTAAATTATTCTTTATTGTGAAGCTACAAAGAAATATTTTCATTATTTAATTCTATTAGGCAGAAACTATTTGTTGTTGAAAATAAACTTTTTATTTTTTGCGAATCGGTATGAGTAAGAAATGCCTGACATTGACTCTTTTTTATCAAGTCAATCATATTTTTTACTCTATTGTCATCTAATTTATCAAATATATCATCTAACAAAATAATTGGAGTTAAATTATGTTTTTTTATCAAAGGTATAAAAGATAGTTTTAAGGCGGTAATAAAAGATTTTTGTTGCCCTTGCGATGCAAAATATTTTACAGGTTTGTTGTTAATATTAAACAACAAATCGTCTTTGTGTATTCCGAAATTAGAATATAATGTGGTAATATCTTTTTCAATATTTTGAGTAAGTAAAGTAATAAAATCTTGTTCGTGTAATTGACTTTTATATATTAAATCTATCTTTTCTTTCAACTGATTAGAAAGAGTATTGTAATATTCGTTGAAAAAATATAATAGCTCATCAGAAAATAATTTTCTTGTATTGTATATATAGTTGGCAGGAGAGGCCATTTGTTGGTTAAGTATTTCAATTATTTCGAGTTTAGTTTTAATGCTTTGTTCGGAGTTTAACAGGTTGTTTCTTTGTTTTAGTATACGATTATATTCAATAAGCGAAACAAGATATTCTTTATTAAATTGCGATATTAACGAGTCAATAAGCTTTCGACGTATTTCGCTACCTTCTAAAATATATAATTGGTCTGATGGTGATATCAAAATTAAAGGAACATTGCCTATATGTTCGTACAATCGTTGATATTCTTTTTGAAAATATCGAAAACGTTTCTTGCCTTCTTTATTAACGATACACAAGTATTCTTGTATTTCATCATTTTTTAAAAATTTACCTGCGATTTGAAAATAATCTTTGCTAAAAGAAATGTTGTTGGTATCGGTATGGTTTATAAAACTTTTAGTTAGCGATAAATAATGAATAGCATCGAGTATAGAAGTTTTACCACTACCATTTGTTCCGCAAAAAAAAATAAGTGAGTTATCAAATTTTAAAGAAATATTGTTAATGTTCTTAAATTGGAATATGTGAAGCTCTTTTAAAAACATATGCAAACATAGTTATTATATTGACTTTTGCCAAATATTTTGACGATTTAGTACCTTTGTCGGAAAAAATGGAAGAATTATTGAAAAATGAAATTGCTAAAGCATTTACAAATTGTTATTCGATAGATGTTTTCAATGATCTAATTGTTCAAAAAACAAGAAAAGAATTTTCGGCAGACTATACAATAAATGTTTTTCCGTGGGTAAAACAAATTAGAAAATCGCCCGACGAAATAGCTACAAACATTGGAAATTATTTGTTAAGTAATACATTGTTTGTTAAAAAGTACGAAGTAATAAAAGGATTTTTAAATTTAACTTTAACGAATAATATACTGGTAAAAGAAGCATTTAATCTCATAAATTTTTCCGATAGGTTTAATAAACGTGTTTTACTTGAATTTTGTTCTCCAAATACTAACAAGCCATTGCATTTAGGGCACGTTAGAAATATACTTAT
>JBBIKO010000003.1:0-13058 GCA_037445415.1 Bacteroidota bacterium | reverse complement strand
AGTCTTTCCAGAATTTTGTTGGGTGCAGGATCCGATGTTGTGAAGTTAAATCTTGTAAACGATAGAGGGATTCATATTTGTAAATCGATGCTTGCTTGGAAAAAGTGGTCAAATGGACTAACTCCAGAAACCGCTAATGTAAAGGGCGATAAATTTGTTGGCGATTATTATGTCCTTTTCGAAAAAGAATATAAAGCACAAGTAGAACAACTTGTTTCGAATAAATTAGAAAAAGAAATAGCTGAAAAAAAAGCACCACTTATAATCGAAGCACAGGAGATGTTGCTAAAATGGGAAAAATCTGATAGTGAGATTAGAAAATTATGGGAAATGATGAATCAATGGGTATATAATGGATTTGATAAAACTTATAAAGCATTAGGAATTGAATTTGATAAAATTTACTATGAATCGGAAATTTATGAAGTAGGCAAAAAATATGTGCTTGATGGATTATCGAAAGGCATATTTTTTACAAAAAACGATGGTTCTGTTTGGGTTGATTTAACTACAGAAGGGCTGGATGAAAAACTATTATTGAGGTCAGATGGAACTTCTGTTTATATTACACAAGATATTGGCACGGCTATTTTGCGTTATGAAGAATACAAGCCCGATTTGATGATTTACATTGTAGGCAACGAACAAAATTATCATTTTCAGGTTTTAAAATTGATTTTAAAAAAATTGGGATTTGGTTGGTCCGATAAATTATATCATTTATCGTATGGTATGGTAGAGCTCCCCGAGGGAAAGATGAAGTCGAGAGAAGGAACAGTTGTTGATGCAGACGATCTTTTAAACGAACTGATAGAAGAAGCAAAAAAATTGTCGTTGCAGTCGGGGAAACTAAAAGACACTACAGAAGAAGAATTTTTAACAGGAATAAGAATAATTGCTTTATCGGCTTTGAAATATTTTATTTTAAAAGTTGATCCTGAAAAAAATATGATTTTTAGTCCGAAAGAGTCAATTGACTTCGATGGTAATACAGGACCTTTTATACTATACACATATTCGAGAATACAATCTTTGTTAGCTAAAGCAAGAGAACAAAATATATTTGTAGAAACTGAAAGTAATTACTACGAATATAATGAAAAAGAAAGAGCTCTTCTAAAAGATTTAATAGAATTTCATTCTGTTTTTTCTGAAGCTGTTACAACTTATAATGTTGCCAAAATAGCCAATTACGTTTACACTTTATCAAAAGAGTACAATCAGTATTACCAAATTTATCCTATTCTTAAAGAGCAAAATGAATTGTATCGTTTATTCAGACTAAAACTTTCGATGAAAATTTCAGAAACAATTAAACAATGTCTTAATTATTTAGGGATCGAAACAATAGATAAAATGTAGTTTTTTTAATGCACATTTTTTTTGTTAAAATATTTTTCATCGAGTTTTGTTAGAATAAATAATTAGTTTTGTAAAAAAATAATTTTTTTTCGAAAATTTATGTGCGGAATAGTTGGTGTAGCTAATTTTAATAAAAGTGTATATTTATTTGAAAAACAATTATTAAATGCAGTAAAAAACTTATCGAATAGAGGACCCGATTGTTCAAATATATTCATATCGGAAAATGTAGCACTTGGGCATGCTCGTTTAGCTATTATAGATGTTTCGGCAGAAGCAAATCAACCTTTTTTTAGTCAGGATAAAAATGTTATTTTGGTTTTTAACGGAGAAATTTATAATTTCAAAGAAATAAGAATAAAACTTGAGCAAAAGGGCTACACTTTTAAAACAAAATCTGATACAGAAGTATTGTTATATTTGTACATAGATGAAGGTGTAGAATGTGTTAATCAGTTAAATGGCGATTTTGCATTTGCTATTTACGATAAAAGAATCGAAACAATTTACATTGTAAGAGATAGGTTTGGAGTAAAACCATTGTATTATACAAATATTGATAATGAATTGTATTTTTCATCGGAAATTAAAGGAATATTGCCGTTATTGAATAATATTCCTAAAATAAATTGGGATGCATTTTTATTATTCTTACAATTAAATTACATTCCAGCACCAAATAGTATTTACGAAAGTATATATAAACTAAAAGCAGGTCAGTTAATAGTTTATGCTAAGAATAAATTTGAAATAAAAACTTATTATGAAATAAACGAAAACATAAATAACGAAATTACAGAAGAAGATGCAGTAATAAGTTTTCGAAACTTGTTTATAGATTCCGTAAACAAACGCTTAATATCGGATGTTCCTATCGGGTGCTTTTTAAGTGGAGGTTTAGATTCAAGCATTACATTGGCTGTAGCAAAAGAACTAAAACCAGATATCGAAACATTTACTATAAGGTTCGAAAATCAAAATTATTTTGATGAATCGAAAGATGCAGAACAAGTAGCAAAACATTTAAAAACACATCATCATACTATTCCTATAAATGAAAAAAAATTGATTGAAATTATCCCTGAAATACTTAATTATTTAGATGAGCCGTTTGCCGATAGTTCTGCAATAGCTATGTCGGTACTTACAAAATATACGAAAAACAATATTACTGTTGCATTATCTGGTGATGGTGCCGATGAATTGATGGGTGGTTATAATAAACATTATGCTCACGAATTGGCTTTTAAATATTATCCGTATAGATATTGTTGGTATCCTTTATCGGTTTTATTTAAAATAATGCCACAATCTAGAAATAAATATTTTTCTAATAAAATACGACAAATAATAAGATTTAGCCAGGGATTACAGTTAAATCATAAAGAAAGATATTGGACATGGGCAACAACTTTAAACTTAAAAGAAGTTAATAAATTGATATTAAAGAAATTTCAAATTATTGACTATTCAAATTATTTAAAAACAGATGCATCTACATTGCAAAAAGTTTTAATAAATGATTTGTATTTAGTTTTACCAAATGATATGCTTTTTAAGACAGATTCAATGTCTATGATGAATTCTTTAGAAGTAAGAGTACCAATGCTCGATAAAGATTTGGTAAATTTTACAACAAGTTTGCCAATACGATTTAAAATTCAAAACAACAATAGAAAAATTATACTTAAAAAAGCTTTTGGACACCTATTACCTCAATATATATTAAACAAACCAAAACACGGTTTTGAAGTACCTTTGCAACAATGGTGTAAAGGTACATTATCAAATCTGCTTCAACAGTATTCAAATAGGTTATTTATTGAAAAGCAACAATTATTTGATTATTCTTATGTTCAGAAATTAATTCATAAAGTGCATTCGGTTAATCCATCAGATAGTGCAACTAATATATGGAATTTTATTGTGTTTCAACACTGGTGGAAAAAAACATATCTTTAATCAGATTTTTTACATATTTAGTAAAATAAAAATTACTTAAAACAGTAAAAATACGTAATAAATTTAGATTAACTTTGCAAAGTTATGAAACGTATATTACGTATTATAAATCGCTTTAATTTAGGTGGACCAACTTTTAATGCAGCTTATTTAACAAAGTATCTTTATCCTGAATATGAAACACTTTTGATTGGTGGGATACACGAAGAAAGCGAAGAAAGCTCAGAATTTATTTTAAATTCCTTAGGTATAAAGGCACTTGTTATTCCAGAAATGCGTCGGTCAATTAATGGTATAGCCGATTTTCAAGCATATCAAAAAATAAAAAAAATTATAAAAGATTTTAATCCACACATTGTTCATACACACGCATCTAAAGCAGGAATTTTAGGACGGAAAGCAGCTTTTGAAATGAATGTCCCTGTTGTGTTTCATACTTTTCACGGAAATGTTTTTCATTCTTATTTTAATGCTTTTAAAACACTTGCGTTCATAAAAATTGAACGTCAATTAGCAAAAAAAACTGATAAAATTATAGCAATTAGTCCATTACAAAAAGACGAACTTGTTAATGTTTATAAAATTGCAAATAGCCAAAAAGTTGAAATTGTTCCACTTGGATTGGATATGCGAAGGTTTGTTGAAAATCAAAATGAAAAGAGGTATATTTTTAGAAAAGAGAATCAACTTGACGATGATGAGATAGCTATTGTTATTGTTGGTCGCCTTGCACCAATAAAAAATCACCAATTGTTTGTAAAAGCAATATCAAAAGCAAAACAAATATGCCAAAAGAAAATAAGGGCGTTTATTGTAGGAGATGGAGAAACACGTACTATAATTGAAAAATTAGCGTATAAATATAATCTAAATATTTCTTCCAACGGGACAAATAAAATTAAACCCGATATAAGTTTTTTGGGATGGGTTAAAAATGTTGATATTGTTTACGCAGGTGCAGACATAGTTGCTTTAACGTCTTTAAACGAAGGAACACCTGTAAGTTTGCTCGAGGCACAAGCAGCTGGCAAACCAATAGTTGCAACTAATGTAGGTGGGATAAAAGACATTGTTGCAAATGAGCAACAATTTTTCCTTTCTAATCCACATGACGAAGACGCTTTTATTGACAATTTAATTTCATCTGTTCAGAATATTAATTTATTAAAAAATTCTAATAATGATTCGATAAATACTGTATTAAAAAATTTTCACTTCGAAAGACTTGTAAATGATATGAAAAAACTATATGACGAAGTTCTGAAAAACAAAAATATTGATGTAACAAAGAAAGAATTTGCTTAAATTTAATTACTTTTATACCTTTGAAATAAAAAATTGAAAAAAACTTTTTTCATATTAGTAATAGGAATAACCTTCTCATTATCATCGTGTCGGATATTTCAATCGAATGAAATGTTTAAAGTACCTAAAGATTTTTCTTATGCATCATTTAAACCAAACGAAAAAGAATACATAATTCATCCGTTCGATAAATTAAATGTAAAAATATTTTACAACAATGGTGCTCAATTGATAGATCTTAATCAGCAAACAAATATTCAGCAAACAAATATTCAGCAAGTAATAGAGTATAATGTTGAGTATGATAGCTTAGTTAAATTGCCATATTTAGGATATGTTAAGTTGGCAGGTTTAACTATTCGTAAAGCAGAAGAAGTATTAGAAAATAAATATAAAAATTTTATAGTAGAGCCTTTTGTTAAAATAGAAGTTACCAACAAACGAATTATCGTTTTTACGGCAGGAGCTTCAACAGGAAAAGTTCTCTCAATGAAAAACGATAATTATACTTTAATAGAGGCTCTTGCCGAATCAGGAGGGATAAGCGATTTTACAAAATCGTATAAAATAAAATTGTTACGAGGCAACTTAAACAATCCAGAAGTCTATCTTTTTAACTTACAAAAATTGCAAAACATGAAAGATTGTAATTTTGTTTTGCAAGCAAATGATATTATATACGTTGAAGCTCGTCCACGTTATGTTTCGAAATTACTTGTCGAAATTACACCGTATCTGAGTTTATTATCGAGTGCTCTAATAATTTATAGCATTTTTAATTAGCTATGGAAAAAGTACAAAAAAAAATACCAATTTTAAATGAAAAAATTGATCCATATATTGTTTTATATGTATTTAAGCGTTCAATAATTATTTCAATTATCTACTTTTTACTTTGTATAATTGGGGCTTTGATTTATTTAAGATATACTCCACCACTTTACAGAGCTTCGTCTGTTATTCAATTAAAAGAAGAAAGTAATGCTAATATCCTTATAGAATTAACAAATAAAAAAGAGGAAATAAACTTAAATCAAACAGTTGAACTTCTTCGTTCAGCAGAATTTTTGAAACGAACAATAAATAAATTACCTTTAGATATAAGTTATTATGCAAAAGGCACTTTTCTCGAATTTGAAATGTATCGTAGTTCTCCTTTTAAGGTAGAATACGAAATATATAATAACTTGTTTTACAATATTCCAATTTTTATCTCCTTTACTGATACTCATGTGCTTGTTCGTTACGAGCTGAAAGAGAATACTTTTGAAAAAAAAGTTAAAACAAATGAGTGGTTTGACTTAGAAGGATTAAAGCTAAAAATAGAAATTATTAATATCAAAGAAATTTTAGAGCAAACAGACCGAATAAAAAAAGATGCATATTTTATTGTTATTAACGAATTAGATTATCTGATAAAAAAATACAACAAGAAATTAAACATTTTTATATTAAACCAGGAGGCAAACACTATTCAAATATCTTTTACCGATAAAAACGCTGTTAAGGTTGCCGATTTTGTTAAAACTATGGCAGAAGAGTTTATTTCGTTCGATATAGAAAGAAAAATAGAAAGCTCGAAAAACGTGTTGAGTTTTATTGATGAGCAAACAAGAATTTTATATAAAACTATTGATAGTTTAGAAGAACAAATGTTACAATACCGTTATAGGCAACCAACATTATTTTCAGATAATGGTAATGATTCGCCAATCAATCGTTACGATGATTTAATTAAATTAATGAGCAAAGAAATAGAAGATATAGAACTAAAATTATTAAATCTAGATAAGTTTATCAAGTCAATAGAATCCAATCCAATTATAACAATTTATGAGATAATATCTTTAATACCAGAAACAGATCCACTTATAATGAGCATTATTAGTAAAATTCAAAGTTTAGAAGAACAAAAAGAACAACTTTTGGCTAGTAAAACAGCTAATAGCTTTCAAATAAAAACAATAAATAGTCAAATAGAAAAGCAGCAAAAAACTTTGATAGATATTTTAAAAATAAATACACAACGACTTAATGATAAAAAGAATTTATATATCAAAAAATTGAAGGCATATTCAACAAAAGAAATAACAAATAATCCATTATCAGACCTCGATTATTTGAAAATAAAACGCATGTATGAAATTAATGTTGGCTATTATAACAAATTACTTGAGCAAAAAGCTGTTTATTTAATTAACAAGGCAGGGAGTGTTAGCCAGAATATTATTTTACAAAATGCTTTAATACCATCTGAACCAATTACTTATTCATCTGAAACAATTTTTCTATTTTTTTCGATTTTAGCTTTAATTCTATCGTTAATTACAATAGTTGTTAGATATTTGTTATACAACGAAATTACATCTGTAGAAGATATTAATTTTTATTCTAATGCAAAAATTTTAGGGATTATACCATTATATAAAGAAAAACTTCAAGTATCTCAGTTGTTAATAGATATTAAACCCAACTCAATATTTACAGAATCGCTTAGAGCATGTAGAGCTAGTATGGAATTTTTACAAAAAAATAAAAACGAAAACATAATTTCAATTTCATCAACAATTAGTGGCGAAGGGAAAACTTTTTTTGCTATAAACTTAGCAGGTATTTTTTCAGTTCAAAATATGCGAGTAATTTTATTAGATTTAGACTTAAGGCGTCCAAGAATACATTTAAGCTTTAATGTTGATAATAGCAAGGGAATATCTACAATTTTAGCAGGTAAAAATAAAGTAGAAGATTGTATAAAAAAATCTAAATTAACATCATTAGATTTTATTACAGCGGGACCCGTACCACCAAACCCCTCTGAGTTAATAAATTCTCATGTTTTTGAAGAATTAATAAGAAAATTATCAGACATTTATGATTATGTAATTATAGATACACCCCCATTGGGCTTAGTTTCAGATGCTTTACCTGTTTTTAAAAAATCAGATTTCCCTGTTTATGTAATAAAATCACATTTTAGCAAACGAACATTTATTTATAACATTAATCATTTGATAGAAGAAAAAAACATTAAAAACTTACTTGTTGTTGTAAATGGGTACGATTACGAAAAATCGAAATACGGTTACAATTATGCATATTCATATAATTATGGTTATGGCTACACTAGCAATTCAGCTAATCATTATTACGATGATATTCCAGCAAAAAAGCAAAGCTGGTTAAAAAAAATCTTAAATAGCTTATAGAATGAACTTATTAATATTAGTATATAGCATTTTATCTTTTATTACATTATTTTTGTTACATCATTTTTTTTATAAAAAGTCTCAAGTATATAACATAAACAAAGCAAATCAAAAAGCAGTTCGATGGAGTTCTCAGTCTAAGCCTATTGTAGGTGGTATAACTTTTTTTATAGGATTTATTTTTGGAACAACGTTTTTTCTGTTAACTCAAACAGGAATTAAACATATTGAAATGGAATATTTATCTATTCCATTATCACTAACAATAGCTTTTTTTACTGGCTTAGCCGATGATTTGCTGATAATTAAACCAAGTTTAAAATTATTTTTACAAGCAATATCAGCGTTTATTTTGGTTTATTCTGGTTTATACATTCAAATATTTGAAAATATTTGGCTAAATTATTCAATAACAATGATTTGGTATATAGGGATTATGAATTCCATAAATATGCTCGATAACATGGATTCTATTGTTACAAGCATTAGTTTGATTATTTTGTCGGGGCTCATTTTTCTTAATTTATATTATCTTTCAAATTATTACGATATTTTTATTATGCTTTCTCTGTTTTTTGCATTAATTACATTTTTATTTTATAACATTCATCCATCAAAAATGTACATGGGCGATAATGGCAGCTTATTCTTAGGATTATCGATAGCTATATTTGGTGTAAAATATTTGTGGAATTTGCAATCTTATGGAAATTACTCTTTCTTTTTTCAAAATACTTTGCACTTTTTAACCGTTTTATTATTTTTTTTAATACCCATTACAGATACTTTCACTGTTACAATTATTCGAATACTGAAAAAACAATCCCCATTTATTGGAGGAAAAGATCATACAACACATGCATTATATCAATTAGGATTAAATGAAAATAAAATTGTTTTTCTATTATCTTTTTTCAATTTTATATCAGTAGGTTTAGCTATATATCTTTTTTTAACAGATTTTAGGAGTGTATTCGCAATATCTGTTTCGTTTTTTTATTGTATATTTGTTGTTCTTTTTTTGTTTACAAATGCAGCTATCCGCAATAAGAAAAATAAAGGATCTTAGAATTTCAAGTTCATTTATTAAGTATTTAATTATTTTTGCAACAATAGTTATTATTTTTTTTATTTACAAAGTTTTTTCTTATCATTATAACGATAATAATAAAACAGAAGTAATACATTCATCAACATTTTATGTAGTTTCGCCAGAAATCCCTAAAGAATTGACATTTGCAGGCGAAAGAGTTCCGTTAGAAAATTTCGATGTTTACGAAAGCCTTGATAGAGAACTTTTAGTTAATACTTATTTCCATTCTCAAACTATATTGAGTTTAAAAAGGGCATATCGTTTTTTTCCAATAGTTGAGCCTATTTTAAAAAAATATCAAATACCCGACGATTTTAAATACTTATTAGTTATAGAAAGTAATTTTACAAACAGTATTAGTCCTGCAGGAGCAACTGGCTATTGGCAATTTATGAAATCAACAGCACAAAAGTACCAATTAGAAATTACAGAAGAAATTGATGAGCGTTATCATCTCATAAAATCTACTGAAGCAGCTTGTAAACATTTAAATGACCTTTATTCTCAATATAGAAGTTGGACATTAGCTGCTGCAGCATATAATGCAGGCAGTGGAAATATTAACAGAGTAATTTCAATGCAAAAAACAAAAAACTATTACGATTTACACTTAAATGAAGAAACTGCTCGTTACGTTTTTAGAATTTTAGCTGTAAAATTAATTATGTCAAATTCAAAAAAATACGGTTTTTATATCCCAAAAAAAAACAAATATTTTCCAGTGCCAACAGAAACAATTCAAGTAGATAGTAGTATTACCGATTTGTCAAATTTTGCAATAGAATTGGGAATAAATTATAAATTGTTGAAAATATTTAATCCGTGGTTAAGAAAACATCAGTTGACCAATACAGAAAAAAAAGTTTACTATATAGAAATTCCTAAAAAGGAATACAGAGATTTAAATAAACTTATTCAACTATTTAATTTTGATGACACATTAATTATACATACCGATACCATTCAGCCGTAATATGCCGCAAAATTTTATTGAAATAATTGGTGCAAGGGAGCATAATCTCAAAAACATAGAAATTACTTTACCACATAATAAATTAATTGTATTTACAGGTTTGTCTGGAAGTGGAAAGTCATCGTTAGCTTTCGATACTATTTATGCAGAAGGACAACGTCGTTACATTGAAACATTTTCGGCTTATGCTAGGCAATTTATAGGAAACCTACAACGACCTGATGTAGAAAAAATAGACGGACTTTGCCCAGTTATTGCTATAGAACAAAAAACTGTTTCTCGCAATCCTCGTTCAACGGTTGGAACTATTACAGAAATTTACGATTATTTACGATTACTTTATGCACGTATTGGCGAAGCTTACTCATACGAAACTTGCGAAAAGATGATTAAATACACCGAAGAGCAAATTTTCAATTTAATAAAACAACAATATAATGAGCAAACCATTAGCATTTTTTCACCACTTGTTAAAGGGAGAAAAGGGCATTATCAAGAATTATTCGAACAGCTAAGAAATAAAGGATATTTATATGTTCGTATTAACAACGAAATTGAAGAATTAAAATTTGGTTTGAAATTAGATAGGTATAAAACACACAATATTGAATTATTTATTGATAAACTAAAAATTTATGAAAAAAACGAAAAACGACTTCAACAATCATTATACTTGGCGTTAAAACAAGGGAAAGGGACATGTCTAATTATTGATGAATCAACTCAAAATGTACGCTATTTCAGCAAAACATTTATGTGCCCAACAACAGGACTATCGTATAATGATCCAGCACCACATACTTTTTCGTTTAATTCACCACAAGGGGCTTGTACAAATTGTAATGGAATTGGAACGGTTATTTTTATAGATAAATCGAAAATTATACCTAACTATGAATTATCTATTGCCTCAGGTGCAATAAAACCAATAGGCAAATATCATGTTTCGCAAATATTTAATCAACTTGAAGCTATTGCACAACATCATTCTTTTAGTTTAAAAACTCCTGTCAATAATTTACCCGAAAAAATAATAAATATTATTTTGTATGGCTCTGCTGAACATTACAGAATAAAAAAAAGCGAATTTTTGTACGAGTTTTTTCAATGGGAAGGTATTGTTAATTATTTGATGCAACAATATAACGATCCGTCTTCATCAAAAGCAAAACAATGGGCAGAAGAATATGTAGAGGTTCAAACATGTCTGGTTTGCAATGGTTATAGACTAAAAAAAGAATCGTTGCATTATAAAATTAACGGTTTACACATTGGCGAAGTTGCAAGTATTAGTCTTGATAAATTATTGCTCTGGATACAATCGTTAAAAGAAAATCTTACAGAAAAACAATGGATTATAGCACACGAAATAATTAAAGAGCTTACAAATCGTTTGAACTTATTATTGGATATAGGAATTTCATATTTACATTTAAACAGACCTTCAAATAGTTTGTCGGGAGGAGAAAGTCAAAGATTACGTTTAGCAACTCAAATAGGAAGTAGGTTGATAAACGTTTTATATTTATTAGATGAGCCAAGCATAGGTTTACATCAACGCGATACAACAAAATTAATAAATGCATTAAAACAACTTCGTGATATTGGTAATACCGTTATTGTTGTAGAACACGATAAACAAATAATAGAGTCGGCTGATTATATAGTTGATATTGGACCAGGTGCCGGAAAAGATGGAGGAAGAATTGTTGCAAAAGGGATATTAGAAGAAGTAAAAAAACAAAATTCTCTTACATCACTTTATTTATCATACAAAAAAAATATATCAATACCAGAAAAGCGAAGCATAGATAATAATATATATATATTACTATCTGGTGCTTGTGGAAGAAACTTGAAAAACATAACTGTTAAATTCCCATTAGGAATAATTATTTGCGTTACAGGTGTTTCTGGAAGTGGAAAGTCTACTTTAATAAGCGAAACATTGTATCCAATATTATCTAATCATTTATATAAAAGTATAAAAAAGCCATTACCTTATGGTTATATAGAGGGAATAGAAAATATAGACAAAGTCATTAGAGTAGATCAGTCGCCAATTGGAAGAACACCTCGTTCTAATGTAGCAACTTATACTAACATTTTTGATGATATTCGCAGTATATTTGCAATGATGCCACTTTCAAAAGTTAGAGGTTATAAACCCGGACGATTTTCTTTTAACATAAAAGGCGGACGATGTGAAACATGTAGTGGAACTGGTTATAAGACAATAGAAATGAATTTTTTACCTGATGTTTACGTAGTATGTCCAGATTGCAATGGTAAGCGATATAATAGAGAAACACTTGAAATAAGATATAAAGGAAAATCTATAAACGATGTATTAAATTTAAGTGTAGAGCAAGCGTTAGAATATTTTTGTAATATTCCGACTATACACCATAAGCTAAAAGCATTGTATGACGTAGGACTTGGATATATTACACTAGGTCAACCTGCTACAACATTTAGTGGAGGAGAAGCACAACGTATAAAATTAGCAGCAGAATTCACAAGAAAAGATACTGGACGAACTCTTTATATTTTAGATGAACCTACAACAGGTCTTCACTTTGAAGACATAAACGTGTTGATGAATATTATTCACAAATTAGCAGACAAGGGAAATACAGTTATTATAATTGAACACAACCTGGATGTTATAAAGCAAGCAGATTATATTATAGATTTAGGACATGAAGGCGGAGATGCAGGCGGAGAAATTGTTGTTCAGGGAACATTTGATGAAATATTACAAAATGATAAAAGTTATACAGTAAAATTTTTGAAGAATGAATTAACTTTATCTTGTATAAACACGTAAAAAAGTTGATAAATAAAATTATTATGAATAAGAACGACGAAAAAATTATTAGAGCATTAGAACCTAAAAGCTGGCATGAAATTAAAACACACGATTCTTGGCATATTTTTAAAATCATGGCAGAATTTGTTCAAGGTTTTGATAAATTGTCAAAAATAGGTCCTTGTGTATCTATTTTTGGTTCAGCCAGAACTACACCCTATCACAAATATTATCAATTAGCAGAAGATATAGCTTTCAATTTGACTCAAAAAGGTTTCGGTATTATAACTGGTGGCGGACCTGGAATTATGGAGGCGGCAAATAAAGGAGCCAAACGTGGTGGTG
>JBBIKO010000002.1:11006-26659 GCA_037445415.1 Bacteroidota bacterium | reverse complement strand
ATGCTGAAGGAGTTTCCGAGGGGGGTTCCATTTTGTCGAAAATAGGAATGTTTCTTGAAATTGAATTAGGAGTTACTGGTGGTGAAGAAGACGGAGTGGACAACACAGGAGTTGAAAATTCGCTTTTATACACTCAACCAGAAGATGTTGCTTATGCATACGAAGAACTTATTAAAGTTAGCGATAATTTTACGATAGCAGCTTCGTTTGGAAACGTTCATGGTGTATATAAACCTGGCAATGTAAAATTACAACCCATTATTCTTAAAAATTCGCAAGAATATATTAAAAACAAGTTTAATACTAATTATAAACCCGTTTCTTTTATTTTTCATGGTGGTTCTGGAAGTACACGCGAAGAAATAAGAGAAGCAGTATCTTATGGCGTTGTAAAGATGAATATAGATACCGATACCCAGTGGGCATTTTGGGATGGTGTGCATCAATATTACTTAAAGAAAAAAGATTATTTACAAAGTCAAATTGGCAATCCTGAAGGTGAAGATAAACCAAATAAAAAATATTATGACCCTAGAGCATGGTTACGTGAGGGAGAAAAATTTATAATTGAAAGATTAAAAATAGCATACGAAGATTTGAATTGTATAAATCGCTGTTAAATAATATATGCCAAAAAAAGAACAATGGGCAACAAGGGTTGGATTGATTTTGGCAATGGCAGGAAATGCCGTTGGGTTGGGTAATTTTTTGCGTTTCCCTGTACAAGCAGTTGAAAATGGTGGCGGAGCATTCTTAATCCCTTATTTTGTTTCTTTTTTACTATTAGGAATACCCTTGTTGTGGGTTGAATGGTCAATTGGCAAATATGGTGGGCAGTTTGGCAAGCACACAACACCTTTTATGTTTCATCAAATGAACAAAAGGTGGTTGTGGAAATATGTTGGAGTATTTGGAATTTTTACTAATGTTGCTATTGCTTCATATTATACATATATAGAAAGTTGGACAATTGCTTATGTTTATCATAGTCTTATTGGAACATTCGATTCGATGAGTCAGCACGAAGTTTCAAGTTTTTTTAATAATTATTTAAATGTAACTTCCACTACAACAGGTATTCCTTTCGAATCGCTTGTGTTTTTCATAATCTGTTTAACACTAAATGTTTGGATTTTAAGCAAAGGGCTAAGTGGTGGGATAGAAAAGTTTTCGAAAGTAGCAGTTCCTTTACTTATACTTTTTGGAATATTTTTGGCTATCAAAGCATTAACATTAAAAGCAGGAGAACAAGGAGCAATAAATGATGGTATAGTGGGTTTGAACTTTTTATGGACACCGCAATTCGATTCGCTTGCTAATCCCAAAGTATGGTTAGCTGCTGCCGGTCAAGTGTTTTTTACATTATCAGTAGGAATGGGCTCTATTCAATGTTATGCTTCTTATTTGCGTATGCGCGATGATGTTGCACTCAACAGCATGGCAGCAGGATGGACAAACGAATTCATCGAAATTATTATTGGCAGTGCTATTATTATTCCTATATCCATAGGTTATTTTGGTATAGACAAAGTTGTAGAGTTAGTTCAGCTTGGTGGGTTAGGTTTAGGTTTTCGCTCAATGCCGTTTTTATTTGAACAATGGGGACCTGTTTTGTCGGCTTTGGCTGGTTTTGCATTTTTTGGTTTGCTGTTTTTTGCAGGTATCACATCATCTTTAGCAATGGGACAACCTGTTATGGCGTTTTTACAAGATGAATTCAGATGGTCGAGAAACAAGTCTGCTATAACTTTTGGTTTAATTGTATTGATATTAGCTTTACCTCCAATTTTATTTTTTCAATATGGTGTGTTCGATGAATATGATTATTGGGCAGGAACTGTTACGCTTGTGGTTTTTGCTATGTTGGAAGTTATTTTGTTTAGCTGGGTTTTTGGAATAAACAACGGATGGAAAATACTTACCGAAGGTGCTGAAATTTATGTACCTTTAATTTATAAATACATTTTAAAATTTGTAACACCTATTATTTTGATTGTAGTATTCTTAGGTGCTTTATTAAGACCCGAAAAAGATGATTGGAGCAAATTATTTACAGCAAAATACGAGTTGCACGAAGAATCTATTCTTGGGAAAATAATGAACAAAGGGATAAAATATAACAAAGAGTTTATTTCCTCTGAATATTATATTGAATTTGACGGAATTGTAAAAAATGTAGATAATAAAACAATTGAAGTTCTGGATAAAGGAGGGGAATTGCATATTTTTGAATTAGATGCAAACGATAAAGCTGCTGTAGAAAAAAACATTGAATTAAAAGCTGGAGATGTTTTATATACCGGATTTGTTGTTAATAAAATACTTTGGATTACTGCTTCAAGGTTGCTTTTAGTGGCAGTATTTTTATTAATTGCCTTTTTAGTCTGGAAATCTTACAAAAAGCAAACAATAAAGATATGAACAAAGAAGCATTTGTTTTCATGTTAGTTTCGGAAGTTATAATAGCTACAATTACTATATATTTTTTTGTTAAAGTTTTTCGCTCAAAAAATAAATTTAATAGCGAAAGTTCTCATGATATTGAAAACAATACAGAATGAGCTTTCTGAAAAATTATTTTAATTTCACTAGAAGAGAACGAAATGGAATTTTATTTTTATTGTTTTTAATTATTTTTTCGTGGGCTTTATATTTCTCAACAAAATTCTTTTATACTCGAGACGAAACTAATTTTTATGAATTTGAAAATACTGTAAAAAATTTTTATGCACTTTTAGATAAAAATAAAAAAGAAAAGGAATTTAAAAGAGATTCTGTCATTTATTATAATAAAGACACTTGTTTTGTTAACATAAACTGTCCAAAATACGAACATTTAATTTGTTTGGGACTAAGCAATAAATTATCCCAAACGTGGATGAATTATATTCAAAAAGGTGGTTCGTTTAAATCTGCTGAAGATGTGAAACGCTTGTGGGGAATGAACGATAGCATATTTTATCTAATTAAAGATTATTTAATAGTAAATGATGATATCGCTCATAAAACGCAAATAGCCTCAAATAAGAGAACTACAATTGTACAAATGATTGAAATAAACACAGCCGATACAATACAACTAAAAGAATTGCCAGGTATAGGGTCATCCTTTGCAAAAAGAATAGTTAAATATAGGGAACGATTAGGTGGATACGTAAACAAAGAACAGTTAAAAGAAATATACGGTTTTACAGAAGAACTTTACAAAAAAATTGCTTCATACATTTATGTTGATATTTTTGAAATAAAAAAATTAAACATCAATACAAGCGATTATTATACATTGATTCAGCATCCGTATTTAAAAAAAGAAACAGTAAAATCTATATTACAACTGCGGAAAACGAACGGAAAAATTATATCTAAAGAAGAATTGTTATACAATAACATAATTACACCCGAAGATTGGGATAATATAAAATGGTATATTGAATTTTGAAATAGTTTTGTTTAGGTTGTAATTTTTAGTAGCTTCTATTTATAAGCAGATTTATCAACTGTTTAATAAATTGAGTTTTATTTTTCACAGAAATTTGTTCTAATAAACTTAACGATTCGTCTGAAAGTTGCAAAATTTTTTGTTTTGTAATTTCAGGTACTCTTATCTCGTTGTATAAATTTATTATTGTTTTTATTTTGATATTTTTTTCTATATCGGCATTAAGAGTTTCTAATATTTGTTTTCTCTGATTGTTATTAGCTTTCTCGAGTGCAGTTATAAGCAAAAATGTTTTCTTCTTCGATACAATATCGTTTCCTATTGTTTTTCCAAATAATGCAGTATCACCGTATGCGTCGAGGAAATCGTCTTGTATTTGAAAAGCAAGTCCTAATTTTATTCCCGATTGGTATAGCAAGTTGGCGTCTTTGCTTGGTGCTTTTGCAATTATAGCTCCTATTTTAAGAGAAGTAGCAATTAATACAGATGTTTTTAAACATATCATTTCCATATAATCACTCAACGATGTATTGTCTTTATTTTCAAAATTCAAATCATATTGTTGTCCTTCGCAAACTTCTAAAGCCGTTTTTGTAAATAAATTTATTACAACTAACTGAATATCTTGTGGCAGTTCAAAAAAGAATTTATATGATAATATCATCATTGCATCTCCTGTTAGTATTGCAACATTTTCGTTCCATTTTTTGTGAATAGTTTGCTTATTTCTTCTAAGTAGTGCTTTATCAATAATATCATCGTGTACAAGTGTAAAGTTGTGAAACATTTCTATTCCTAATGCAGGTTTAATTGCGAGCGATAAATCGTCGTTATACATATTGTACGACAATAATGTTAAAAGTGGGCGTAAGTGTTTGCCTGTACCATCTAATATATATGAAATGGGCTCATATAATTCAGTAGGACTTTTTGGATACGAAAGATTTTTTATTTCGTTCTGTATTATTTTTTGAATTTCCTCAATAGTTTTCATTATTTTCAAGAAATTTCAATTCGAAAAGCCCTTCTCTTAATATTTTATTAATACCTTCTTCCAGTTGAATAAGTTGTTTATTTAATAAATTCTTCATTTTAGTAACTTCGGGACGTCGTCCTTTCATATCGCCCTCTGGAAGCGGTGACAAATGAACAATTTTTGATTTTGAATTTGTTAATCTAATAATTAAATTTGCTAAATCAATTATTTTAATTTCTAAGTCATTACCAATATTAACAACATCGTTAATAAATAAGTTGTTAGTTAAAGCGCTAATTGTAGCATCTACATTATCATCAATATATAAGAAAGTACGTGTTTGTAAACCGTCTCCATTAATTGTAATAGGATTATTTGTTAATGCTTGTGTGATAAATTTTGATATTACAAAATGTTTACTTTGTTTTGCTCCATAAGTATTGAAAAAGCGAAAAATTGTATAATCGAGACCATATTCCTTTTTGTAAGATCGAATATATGCTTCGGCAACATTTTTTACTATGGCATAGGGCAAACGAGAATTCAAGGGCGTTGTATCCTCATTTTGTGGGAATTCAACAGGTTCGCCATATATTTCCGACGATGAACTGAAGAAAATTCTTTTTACTCCTGTATTTTTGCAAAGCTCCAAAACATTTTTTATTCCTTCAATGTCTTTCAGGACAAGTAAAGGATTGTTCAAAGTTCTTTCGACACCAACAACTGCGGCGTAGTGAAAAACATAATCAAAATGCCAAGACATCATTATTTCAGAAATTTCGGTACGATTATTTACGTCGGCTTTAATAAAACGCAAATTTGATAAATAATGAGGAAGTTTTTTTATATGTCCAGTTAAAAGATTATCTACTGCAACAACAAATGTATTTTCTAATTTGCATAGCTTTTCGCATAGATGACTTCCTATAAAACCAGCACCTCCTGTAACTAATATATTCATAGACTACTTAGTTTTTCTTCAACGTTTTCTATTTCTTCTTTTGGTTCATCAAATATTTCTAACATTGGTTTATCTATTGATTTATCTGAAAATGTTTTAGCAAATGTATGTATAAGCATTGGCATAAGTATAATATTGCTAAGTATTGAAAAGACTAGAGTTAGTGTAATTAAAATTCCCATAGCTTGTGTACCACCGAAGTCAGAAAATATAAATATTGCAAATCCTAATACCAATACTAATAATGCTGATAACATACTAATTCCATTTCCGTGCAATGCTTTTATAACTGAAATTTGTGCATTGTAATGATTTTGCCTTAATTCGAAACGGTATCGAGATAAAAAATGGATTGCGTTATCAACTGCTATCCCAAGAGCTATACTAAAAACAATAATAGTTGAAGGTTTAATGTAAATATTGAAATAACCCATTAACCCAGCAACAACCACCAAAGGTATTAAATTAGGTATTATTGAAATAAGTATCATTCTAAATGAAACAAAAAGCATTCCCATAATCAAGCTAATAACAACAATAGCAAGCAAAACACTTTGAATAAGGCTTGAAATAAGATATTCTGTTCCCTTTGTATAAACTACACTATTACCCGTAACAATAACTTGATATTTTTCAGAAGGAAATAATGAGTCTATATATGTTTTAAATTTATTTTTAAAATTTTTCATTTCTTTAAGACCGATATCGTGCATTTGTGTACTAATACGTGTTATTTGTTTAGTTGAATCAATAAATGCGTGTAAAAGATTTTTTTTAGCAATGGTATCGATATCATTTTTTTTCGTTGGCAAATACGATAAAATAAATGCTAATTCATCATTTTTGGGTAACGAATATTTTTTTGAATTACCATTGTAATATGCTTGTTTGGCAAATTTTACAAGTTCAACAACAGAAAGGGGACGTGAAAAATAATTGTAATTATTTTGTAAATGTTGTTGTAGTTGTTCAATTTTTTCGATGTTTTTAAGCTGCATCACGCCATTTTTCTTTTGTGTATTAATTAAAATTTCCAGAGGCATTACACCGCCCACTTTTTCTTCAAAAAATTTTAAATCTTTATATATTGGGTCGGACGATTTTAAATCATCAACCATTTTGCCAGATGTTTCCATTTTAAACAATCCAATAATTCCAATTGTTAATATAATTATAAACCCAGCAATAACGTATTTTTTATAATTTACAATAATGTTTTCTATAGAATTTATCAAAAATTGTAATTTTTTGCTTTGTAAATGTTTTATATGTCGTTCGCGAGGTTCGGGTAAAAAGCTTAAAAGTATTGGTATAAGGGTTAAAGATAAAAGAAACTCAATCATAATGTTTATAGAAGCTATTATACCAAACTCTTTCAGAATAGATGTTGGCGAAAAAATAAAAGTAGCAAAACCAACAGCAGTAGTTAAATTAGTTAGAAAAGTTGCTGCCCCAATACGTTGAATAATTCTGGAAAGTGCTTTAACTTTATTTTGGTGTGATGAATATTCGCTAAGATAGCGATTTAATAGAAATATACAGTTTTCTATGCCTATAATAATTAGTAGCGAAGGAACTATTCCTGTTAATATAGAAATTTTAAATCCAAATATTCCCATCAGCCCTAATGTAAATACAACACTAATACCAACAACTATAAGTGATGCAAAAACAGCACGAAATGAACGAAATAATCCTATTAGAACAAATACTGAAACAACAATAGATAATACAATAAATAAATAAAGTTCTTTTTTTACCATTTCAGTTGTTTGTGTTCTTATATAAGGCAATCCAGAAATATGAGCATTTAAGGAATAATTTTCTGTGTATTCGTTTATATAACACTTTATAGTATCTATAAGTTGGATTCTGCTTTTATTACTTAATCTGTTTTTGTCTAAAGTTATAGCTAAGGCATAAAAATGCTTATCTATGTTATATATAAGACCATTATAGAAAGGTAAATTCTGTAAAATATTTTTAATACTATCTACTTCGTTTTGATTTTTTGGTTTTTCTTTAACTATTTTTTCGAAATTAAATTTTTTTATTTTTTCATTTTTCGTCAGATTTATAAGTCTTGTAGGCGAAACAACTTCTTCAACCCCACTAATATTCTTTATATTTTGATTTAACACATACCAATCTACAAAATGATTGTAATCGAAAAAATTAGAGTCGGTAATACCGACCATCATAACACTTCCATCTTCGCCGAATAAGTTTTTAAAATAAATATATTCCTTAAAAACAGAATCGCTTTTGGGGAGCATTTGGGCCAATTCGTATGACATTTGAACTCGTCGAGAAAAATAAAGCATTATTATTGTAAGAACGAATATAACAGAAAGAACATACCATTTTTTTCTTAATATTATTGCAGAAATCCAAGTCCACATATTCTTTAAAAATATGCTAAATTACGTTAAAAAATTATCTTAATAAAATTATTTTTCTTTTTCCCAAATAAAAGCATTTTTTATTTTTTTCGATTCTATTTCTAATTTTACAAGTGTAATTTTCTGATGAACGCCATATAATCCGGCTGAGCCAGGATTTATATATAAAAAATTATAATTATAATCGTACATAATGCCGAGAATATGCGAATGTCCGGCTATTACAAGTTGATATGAATTTGAAGCAAAATGTTCTTTTAATTTTTTATTATAATTTTTAGGATAACCAACAATATGTTTTAAAAATACATTTAAACCAAAATAATTAAAAGTTAATGTTTCGGGTAAAATTTTTGTAAGTATTCCACCGTCAATATTTCCAAAAACTGCTTTTGTAGGTTTATAAGAAGATAGATTATCATATACTTCAACGGAACCAATATCGCCGGCATGCCATATTTCTTCACATTCTTGAAAATAATCGAAAACAAAATCACCAAGATAACCATGTGTGTCTGATATAATACCTACAAACGGCATAATTATTTGATTATTTGAAATTTATCGGCGTCTAAATATACTGGAAATGATAACCTAAATTCCTCTAACTCTTGAATATTTAAATTTGTTTTAATAATTCTTTCGTCAAAATCATTTGCTTTTGCAAGTAATTTACCTTGAAAATCGAAAATACATGTCCCCCCACTGTATAAGATATTATTAGCATCTTCTCCTATTCTATTAACACCAATAACATAAGATTGATTTTCTATAGCTCTTGCTCTGAGTAATACTTCCCATACTTCTTTTCGTTTATGGGGCCAATTAGCAACAACTATAATTATATCGTATTTATTATTCTCGTTTCTCATCCACACAGGAAAACGCAAATCGTAACAAATAAACGGTGCTATTCGAATTTTTTTTTCGTTAAATATTAATTGGCTATTCCCGACAGTATAAAAATGATGTTCGTTTGCCATTCTAAACAAATGACGCTTGTTGTATTTATATATATTGCCTGTACTCGAAAAATAATAAAACCTATTAAAATAATATCCGTTTTCTTCAATCATAATACTTCCGCAAAAACTCACCTTGCTATCAACTGCAATTTTTTTTAAATTTTCAAAATATGTATGATTTTCATTTATTGCAATATTTGTATTCATCGAGAAGCCTGTAAGAAACATTTCTGGAAAAATAATTATATCTGTATTTTGTGAGTTTTCGGCAATAATTTTTTTAACTTTTTCGAAATTTAACTCATAATTTTCCCAAAAAATATTTATTTGACAAGCACAAATATTTAAATTATTCATATCTAGGTAATTCGAATTTATCTGGTTTTTTTCCTATTACGTTTTTGTAACATTCGGCAATTTGTTTTAATACTTCGTTATATTGTAAATTAGATGATATTTCTTTTACAGGACCTAATACTTTTCGACCATAATCAAGTTTTGTTACAATAATAGGGACATTTGCTTTTTGTGCAATTAAATAAAATCCTTTTTTCCAATTTTTAGTTTTTTTTCTTGTCCCTTCGGGAGTAACTACAAGATAAAACGTTTCTTCGTTATTAAAATATTGAACCATTTGTTCTACCATATTGTTGCGAATGTCTCCCCTTTTTATTGGGATACCACCTAATTTCTTAAGTATAATGCTAAAAGGAAAAACAAAATATTCTTTTTTTATGATAAATTTTGGTTTTAATCCGAAATGTCGTAATGCAAGCCATCCATTAATAAAGTCCATTGCACTTGTGTGCGGTGCAGCAATAATAACCATTTTTTTATAAGCAGGGAAAGAGCCTTCGATTTTCCAACCGAGGTTCTTTAACAGCCTTGTGTGCCACGACATGTTAATAGTTCACTGAATACAATTCAAAATAAGATTTAGAATGCAAACAAGCTGGACATGTTTCTAATGCTTTTGTGCTTTCATGAACATATCCACAATTACGACAAACCCATTTAACTTTTTCTTCGCGTTGGAAAACTTTCTGCTCTAAAATGTTTTGATATAATTTGCGATAACGTTTTTCGTGTTCTTCTTCAACTTTAGCAATCATTTTAAAAGCAGTAGCAATTTCTTTAAATCCTTCTTTTAAAGCAATTTCTGCAAAATGTGGATATAATTCTGTCCATTCTTCATTTTCGCCTTTTGCAGCCGACTCAAGATTTTCAAGAGTAGTTCCAATTTTTCCTGCGGGATACATAGCTGTTATTTCAACCATCCCACCTTCTAAAAACTTAAAAAACCTTTTAGCATGTTCTTTTTCTTGTTGAGCCGTTAATTCAAAAATAACTGCAACTTGCTCATAACCTTCTTGACGTGCAACTTTTGCAAAAAATTCGTAACGGTTTTTTGCTTGCGATTCGCCAGCAAAAGCCTTAAGTAAATTTTTTTCAGTCTCAGTACTTTTAATACTCATAATAATAATTTATTTTTTAAATATCATTTTTTGAATTTCAATATCTTCCAAATTTATTAAATCTTTTTCTAAATTTTCTATTTCAGAATAATCTCCTGTGAGTTCTAATAGAATTAATCCAGCATTACTACAAAATTCACCTGAAACTTCGTGTAATCCAATTCTCGTTTTAATTGAACAACCATACTTAGTTAAAATATTTTGAACATTTAATGAATTCTTTGTACGTTCTTTAATGTAAATTCCTAAAATGATTATTTCGTCCATAGCTTATTTTTTTTCAAAATTACAATAAAAAAATGATAACTAAATCAATTTTTTTATTTGCCTAACTCAATTACTATTGATAACTTTGAATTATAATAATGTCAAACTTTGTAAAGAATTTAATATTATGAAGCACCTAGTCAAAACAAAATGGGTAGAAAACATGCTTTTCGAAGCAACAGTAAACGATTTCCCTGTTTACATGGATGCATCACCAGAATTTGGTGGAACAAACAAAGGACCCCGACCAAAAGAATTACTACTTGCAGCAATTGCAGGTTGCACTGGAATGGATGTAGTAGCTATTTTAAAAAAAATGCAGGTAGAGCTCCAATCGTTAAATATGTCGGTAGAAGCAGATGTTACAGAAGAGCACCCAAAACATTATACTAAATTGCACTTGATTTACGAATTTAAAGGGAAAAATCTTGATATTTCAAATTTGGAAAAAGCTGTATCTATGTCGCAAGAAAAATACTGTGGTGTTTCTTATATGTTTAAAAAATTTCTCGAATTAACTTATGAAATTAGAGTAGTAGAATAATTAAAAATTTATCATTATGTTACACACAAATTTAAAACATATTGAAACAGCAGAACAGTTACAACAAATTATTAGCGAAAACGAAAATGTAATGGTATGTTGTGGTCGCATGGGCCCGATGTGCATTCCAGTTTTTGCAGCTATGGAAGAATTAGAAAAAGAATATCCAAATGTTAAATTTTATGACATGGAATTTGATAATCCCGAGGCTCACATCATTCGAAATGCACCCGAAACTAAAGGATTTATGGGGTTGCCCTTTGTTATGTACTACAAAAACGGAAAAGTAGTTAAAGCAACTTCAAGTATCCAAACAAAAGAGCAAATAAAAGAAATTTTGGATACCTTATTTAAAATAATTTTTGCATAATTATTGAAGCTGGTCCTGCTTGGTTAACATCAAAATTATATTTATAGCGTGCATATATCTAAACTCTTATATATCAAACCTAATTGTAAAAAAAACAACTGATTAAAACATTAAACTTGTTATTCTTATAATTCTGTTTTCGTATTACTAATACATTAAATTATTCTTGTTTGAGCCAAAATAGTAATATCTATTTTCATAGTAATTGTTTAAAATGAAAAGTATTTTTAAAAAGTCATTCAAAAATTATTACCCATTTGCTTTTTTTAAATGATAAACATATTCATTTTAATAAATCGAAAAAGAAAATTTAGTTTTGCAATGTGCAAGTTAGCCTCATTTTTTTTACATAAAAAACTTTAGCTTTTTACTTATTAGCTACATCTTTACACGCAATTATTAGATACAATATTTTTTATCAAAATTCCATTTACAGAAATTTCAACTTTTATTTAAAACAATAGTATTGATTTACATTAATGTTAATACTTGCTACAATAATTTATTAACAAATTAAAGGACTAAGTACAGTGTAAAAGAGATAATATTTTTATTTTTAACATACATATACGTTTTTTTTATCGTTAAGAATATTTTCGAAAACATATTACTCTCGATTTTTTTTTGATGAAAAACTAAATATTTCAGAAATTTTACAATTTTATTTGGAATTTTTTCACTAACTTAATTTTGTACAAAAATCAATTTTAATATTATGTTGTTTACACTTATTGCACTACATTTATTTTTTTTAGGAATTAAAGTATGTTTTAATGGATATATGCCTCCTATTTCGTTGCTTTGTTTTTTTAATTACAATTTTCATTATTTTTAATGGTTTGTATAAAAAATATTACTATAAATGATTTTAATAGCAGATAGTGGCTCAACAAAATGTCAATGGGCTATAATAGATGAAAATGAAATTATACTTAAAGAAACTGAGGGGCTTAATCCTTTTTTTGTTGACGAAGATAAAATCAGTATTATTGTAAAAATACTATCAATTTATTCCGTAAAAAAAATATTTTTTTACGGAGCTGGATGTTCTTCCGAAGAAAAAAAAGAAATTATAAGAAATGGATTAAGGAAAATATTCACGTATTCAGAAATATATGTAGAAAGCGATCTTTTAGGTGCTGCAAGAGCCGTTTATGCCAATAATTGTGGTTGGATTGGAATAATTGGAACAGGTTCGAATGTAGCATATTACGATGGAAATATGTTGATAAAATACCGACCATCGCTTGGATTTATATTGGGTGATGAAGGAAGTGGAGCACACATTGGAAAAACTTTTCTTAAAAAAATATTTTACAATCAAATAAATAAACACATTATTCAGAAATTCAACGAAAACTATGGTATTGAGATGTATTCTATATTATCGGAGCTTTATAAAAATCCTTATCCTAATAGATTTTTAGCACAATTTACAAAATTTATTAATCAATATAAAAAAGAAGAAGATGTACAAAATATTATAATAAGTTGCTTCGACGAATTATTTAAAAATCATATAACTCCTTATTACCAACAAAATCAGCCTGTTTCGTTTGTAGGAGCCATAGCTTTTTATTTTCAAAATGAACTTAACATTGTAAGTAATAACAACAATATAAGGATAAACAAAATTTTAAAAACTCCGATAGAAGGATTAGTCGAATATCATAAACAAAAAGCATATTTTTATTAAACTATTTTTATTCAAAATCTTAATGTATATTTGCAATAATGGAGTTTTCCGAAAAAGAAATATACATTTTTGTAAAAGAAATATATCGTTTATCGGGGTATAATTTTTTCGATTATTCGTACAAGTCGTTGTCTCGCAGGTTAGAAAAAATTTTATTACTTTACCAGTCCACTTTAGATGAACTTTTGCATAAGATAAACAAAAACCCACTTATTATAGAAGATATAGTTAAGGAAATAACTGTCAACACAACAGAATTTTTTAGAGACCCGAGCGTCTGGATAGAATTTGAAGAAAAAGTAATACCCGAGCTAAAGAAAAGAGATAATATTAAAATATGGCATCCAGGATGTTCGTACGGCCACGAAGCATTTTCTATGCTAATTTTATTAAACGAATATCAATTATTAGATAAAACAACCATTATAGGCACAGATTTGAATGCCGATGTACTTCAATATGCAAAAAAAGGTACCTTTCGTTATTTTATAGATATTGAGTTTTTAAAAAATTTTGATGCATTCTTAAATCGTAACGACAAAACAAAAATTCCTTATGCCAAATATTTTGAAATTAATTCCTCGAAAAATATTTTTAATTTAAAACCAGAATTTGTTAGCAAAATACAATTTTACAAACACGATTTAGTTACAGATGCTTATCCTAATGAAGCATTCGATATTATTATGTGTCGTAACTTACTTATATACTTCAACACTGATTTGCAAAATAAAGTTATTTACAATTTTTATAAATCCCTTAAAACCAATTCTTTTCTTATTCTTGGCTACTACGAAGCTTTGCTAGGCTCTATATCTAATCTTTTTTGTAAAACAGGCCAAATTTACATTAAAACGAAATAGTTTATGTTATTGAGCAATTTTTTTTTATTGAAAAAAATAATTTTATTTCATAACTTTATAGCTGTAAATTTTTATGCTCGATATTAAAAATATTAATTTTTTCACATACATTCAAGAAAATTTTTCTTACATTAAGGAAGAAAATATTATTCTGCATTATTATGGCAAAGTTCATCACGAAATAATTAAAGCCTTACTTTATACACTCGAATCATATTTTAATCAATCAAAGTTACCGCGTTTTTTACAAAAGAAAACTTATAACGTTATGGTCGAGTGTATTCAAAATATTGAAAAACATGCCATTTCAATTTATCATGAAAACTTTCATAAAAAAGGGTCAATACTCATATTAAACTTAGAAGGCAACATACACATATTATCTTCAAACTTTATAAATGAGGAGCAAAAAAACATATTATTAAAAAAACAACTAGAAATAAAAGGTAAAACAAAAGAAAAACTTCGCAAAATTTATAAAGAACAGCTTATTAGTGGAACTTTGAGTGAAAAGGGTGGTGCAGGACTGGGGTTTATTGATATTGCTCGTAAAACCAATAATAATATTAACTTTCTGTTTTATCCTATTTCCGAACAATTAATAATCTTTACTTTGCAAGTAATAATAAAACAATAAAAATATGGAAAAAATTGTTATTCAGCCAACAATAGACAGTCCTTATGTAAACCTCGACAAAGAAAACAATATTTTTGAAATAAAAGGGAAAAGCTTGCCCGAAAATGTAAATATTTTTTACCAACCAATAATAGATTGGTTTGCCGAATATTTTAAAAATCCTAATAATGAAACTGTCATCAGGTTTGAATTAGATTATCTAAATACAGCATCGTCAAAAGCACTGTTATCATTATTTTTGGTAGTAGAAGATGCCGCAAAAAAAGGTTCAAATGTCAAAGTAATGTGGTATTACGTCGAAGATGACGAAGATATAAAAGAGATAGGAGAAGAATACTCAGAACTTATACAAATTCCTTTTGAAATTTTAAGTATTAAAAACAATTAATATCTTTTCTTATGTTAGATTTGCAGTGGAGTCAATTACCGTTTGGCTATGTAAAAACAGATTACAATGTTAGAAGTTCCTACAAAAATGGTAAATGGTCTGATTTAGAATTTAGCACCGACGATTATATCCCTATTCACATCGCTTCAACAGCTTTGCATTATGGTCAACAAGCATTCGAAGGGCTAAAAGCTTATCGTGGGAAAGATGGTAAAATTAGATTGTTTCGATGGATTGAAAATGCAAGAAGATTACAGCATTCGGCAAGGGGACTTCATATGCCTGAAGTTCCAGAACAATTATTTTATGAAGCTATTGTAAAAGCTATAAAATTAAATTTAGGCTTTGTTCCTCCCTATGGTACAGGAGCATCTTTATATATTCGTCCTCTATTATTTGGTGTAGGGGCAGAAGTAGGCGTAAAACCTACGAGCGAGTATATGTTTTTGGTTTTTGTAACACCTGTTGGACCATACTTCAAAGAAGGATTTAATCCAGTAAAAATTGCTATAATTCGAGATAGCGATAGAGCTGCACCACTTGGAACTGGCACATTTAAAGTTGGAGGAAACTATGCTGCAAGTTTAAGAGGTGTTGTAAAAGCACAACAAAATGGTTTTAATGCTCCTATGTATTTAGATGCAAAAGAAAAAAAATATATTGACGAAAT
>JBBIKO010000002.1:0-10996 GCA_037445415.1 Bacteroidota bacterium | reverse complement strand
GTGCAGCAAACTTTTTTGGAATAAAGCAAAACACCTATGTTACACCACACTCAACATCAATTCTTGCTTCTATAACAAACAAAAGCCTAATGCAACTTGCTCGCGACATGGGAATGAAAGTAGAACAGCGTCCACTCCTTTTAGACGAATTAGAAACTTTTGAAGAAGTTGGAGCATGTGGAACAGCTGCCATTATCAGCCCAATTGGGTTAATAAAAGACCTTGAATCAGGAAAAGAATATAAGTTTTGTAAAGATGGCAAAGCAGGTCCTATATCTACAAAATTATACAATACAATTTTAGGAATACAATTTGGCGATATAGACGATCAGTACAACTGGGTTGAATGTATTTTATAACAATAATGCAATTTTTTCAAGAAAAAAGAGTTATTTAGCTCAAAACATTTTTAAATGAAAGTAATAAAATTCATAGCTTTAATAATACTTTTTAATTATTCTTTTTCACAAATTCCAGTTGGCACGTGGCGAACGCATTTATCATATCATTGTGCTATAAATATTGCACTCACTGACGATATTATTTATTGCCATACCACTGGTGGATTGTTTCAGTTTTATTTGAATGATAATTTAGTAAAAAAATTAGATAAGGTAAATGGTTTATCAGATGTAACTATTAAATGTATTAAATATATACCTGAGAAAAAATCTTTAGTAATTGGTTACGAAAATGGTAATATAGACGTTATTAAAAACAATAAAGTTTTTAACATATCAGATATTAAGCAAAAACCAATAATTGGAAACAAATCTATTAATTGCATAGAGTTTCACGATAATAAAACATATTTAGGAACAGGTTTTGGTATTGTAGTAATTGATATTGATAAATTTGAAGTTAAAGAAACATTCATGATAGGAACAAATGCAACCAACGTTGAAGTTCAAAGTATTGCATTTAGCGATACTAAAATTTACGCTGCATCTACAAATGGAATATATTATGCTTCGTTAAATGGAATTAATTTAGCAAACTATCAAAATTGGTCAAAAATATTAAATGTTCCTAATTTTAATAATAATTTTAAATTTATAGAATATTTTAATCAAAAACTTTATGTTGTACATAAATCAAATACATGGGGTAACGATAAGCTTTATGTTTACGACAATAACATTTGGGAGGAACTTGACACAAGCTTGAAAAATATTAAATATATGCAAGCACATAATAACATATTAACTATTTGCGACGAATCTGTTATAAGAGTAATAAATAATATATCAGATACCTTACAAAAATTATACTTCCAATGGACAACACCTAACAATGCTGTTTTTGACGAACATGGCGATTTATGGATTGCCGATTTATACGGAGGAATGATCTGGAAAAAGAAAAATTCTCAAGCAAATGAAATAATTTGGATAAAGCCAAATGGACCAATGTTTAATGATGTAATGCGATTGGATTGTAAAGCAAATAATCTTTGGGCAACAGCTGGAGGTATTACAAGTACACTAAACAATCAATGGAAAGCCGCCGCTATGTACCAATTTAAAGACGAAAATTGGAAAACAATATATCAGTATTCACATCAACAATTAAATTCTGTTGTAGATGTTTGCCACGTAAAAATAAACCCAAATAATACAGATCAGGTTTATTTCGGGTCGTTTGGTTCGGGTCTAATCAAAATTACCAACGGAAATGTTGATACTGTTTACAATCAATACAATAGCCCGCTTGAATCAATTATTCCAGATCAACCTTATGTTCGCATTACCGGTATGGATTACGACAATGATGGAAACTTATGGATGATTTTGTCGGAGGTAACAAATAATCTTGTTGTACTAAAAAAAGATGGAACTTGGCTTACTTACGATTTATCTGTTCCTATGGGAGGAAAAAAAATTACAGGAAACATTCTTTGCACATCAAAGGGTGTTAAGTGGATTATTTTCCCAAAAGGTGGCGGTCTTTTTGCCTTTAGCGATAATGGAACACTAAACAACACATCCGACGACAAGTACAAAAAAGTTTCTGTTATTAACAACGAAGGAGAAGAAATTTCTAACGATGTTTTTTGCATAAGAGAAGATAAAGACGGTCTTTTATGGGTTGGTACTGCCAAAGGCTTAGTATATTACTATAATCAGGAAGAAGTCTTCAACCAAACAAGTTTTTATGCCCAACGAATAAAACTACCAAACGAAATAGAAGGTCAGGCAAATTATTTATTTGAGTCTGAAGTTATAACAGCAATAGCAATAGATGGTGCAAACCGTAAATGGATTGGAACAAATTCAGGAGGAGTATTTTTGATGTCGGCAGATTGCACAAAAGAAATATATCATTTTAATGTAGAAAATAGTCCATTATTATCGAACACTATTATTGATATTGCTATTGATCCACACTCTGGTGAAGTTTATTTTGCAACCGATAAAGGGATTTGCTCTTTTAGAGGAACAGCTACCGAAGGTAAAGAGTTTCATAGTCAAGTAGAAGTTTTCCCTAATCCTGTAAAACCCGAGTATAGTGGAATTATAGCCATTAGAGGCTTAGTAAAAAATGCTTACGTTAAAATAACAGATATAACTGGCAATGTTGTTTTCGAAACCCAAGCAGAAGGCGGACAGGCTGTATGGAACGGAAAAACATATAACAATAAAAGAGCTTCAACAGGAATTTACTTAATATTTTCGACCAACGAAGACGGCAAAGAAACTTTTGTTTCAAAATTGATGTTTATAAATTAGAATTATCATTTTTTAAAAATCGCCTAAAAAGAGAAAAATTTTTATTTTTTATATGAACAATATATAATCCGTTTTTCAAATGATGAACAGGAAATTCCGCACTGTTATCAATAAACATAAGTTTGTTAAACACAATACTTCCTGTATTGCTGTATATAGTTATATCATAATTGCATGAGGTTAATACGTTTATTTTAATAAAATTACTTGCCGGGTTAGGAAAAATAAAAACATCTGGCTCAGTTAAATTTTCTATGTTATATGTTCCGAGCCAAACAGCACTTACAAATTCGGGACGGTCAACATAAGGATTACGATTTTTTTGAATTTGATATACTGCATTATTCCTTTGTATTTCCTTTGCCGAGACAGGGTCTAAATTGTGCCATTGTATAAATAAATTTCGTGCCCATGCAGACAAATTATTGCCCTGAAAAACTGTTAAACTATTCCAACTTGGTATTTCGTTTAAATAAAGCGTTGCTACATAAAAGTATATACGAGCAAAGTCTCCTTTAAATGAATCAATTGGCTCGAAAACTGGACCAGTATATCCGCTTATAGCACTTGTGCCTACTTTACTTCCATTCATAGAAGTCCAAGTGGCATTAGCTACCTTACCATACGGATAGTTAGCTCTTTTATTATTAACAAAACCATCACTTGGAACAACCATAAATAAATCACTATACATTGGATAAGCATCGTTGAACCAACTTGCCGGTATTGTATGCTCACGATTGTAACATTGTCCTTCTTGTGTATAGTTTCCACAAGTTTGATAAAAATTGTATTCATAAGGTGGAATCCCACCTGGTATATCGCTATACATATCCCAAACTTTGCCATTTGGCTTTTTATCGGTAGATTGATAATGTGTAAATAACGAAGAATATGCAACAGAAACAAAATTGCTTGATATAATTTGATGTAGTTTAAAACGCAAACTGTCGCCTAATAATCCTTGAGTACCATTGTAATAACCAACAGGGGGTTGAGAAAAAACATAATTATAAAAAATTATGATTAAAAGAATAATTTTTTTCATAATCACATATTTAATTTAATAAATACAGGGCAATGATCGGAATGATAAACTTCTTGAAAAATTTGAGCATCAATTAAAATATTATTTAGTTCTGTTGATACAAAATGATAATCAATTCGCCATCCTAAATTCTTTTCTCTAGCACGTTGACGATAACTCCACCAAGTGTATTGTTCCGGCTGATTGTTAACTTTTCTGAATGAATCAATAAAACCAAGTGCAACAAATCTATCCATCCATTCTCTTTCTTCTGGTAAAAAACCGGAAACATTTTGATGTTTTTGTGGATTATTTATATCAATTGGCTTATGACAAATATTAAAATCTCCACTAACTACAAGTCGAGGATTCTTTTGCAATAAGTAGCTAATAAAATTATAAAATTCAACAAGAAATTTCATTTTATATTCTTGTCTCACATCTCCCATGCTTCCTGAGGGAACATAGACGCAAACATGCGTAAATTGTTCGAATTCGGTAATTATTATCCTTCCCTCTATATCAAATGTAGGGTTATTCATTCCGAAAGAAATGTTTTTGGGCTTAATTTTAGTAAGAACAGCAACACCGCTATATCCTTTGCGTTCGGCTGAATACCAAAATAATTGGTAGTTTAATGTTTTAAAAATATTGACATCAAATTGATCTGATGTTGCTTTTATTTCTTGAAAACATATAAAGTCAGGATTTGTTTTATGTAGCCATTCAAACAGACCTTTATTTAAAGCTGCCCTGATACCATTAACGTTGTACGAATAGATGTTCATCTTTTTTATGCAAATTTAGTTATATTTTTGTAGCTTTGAAAGTAAATAATATTACTTATGATACTTACCGGCATTGGTAGTACAGGTGGAATAGGAGTTACAACACTTATGGCTAATTTATTTGATTATTTATTATCGAAAAACAAAAACGTATATTGGATTTCTTTGTCAAGTTTGTTGCCTCCTTTGCTTTATTACAACAAAGATTTGTGGATAGAATACGATACTATTGTTAGAAAAGTTCCACAATGGGAAAAAATAAAATGTATTTTTTGCGATGAATGTCTAAAAACCTGTAGTTTCAAGTCAATTGCTCGTTTTGGTGAAATGTATGTAACTTACAACGAATTGTGTATTTCTTGTACTTCATGTTTGTACTCTTGTAAGAATAGAGCAATTTATTTAGAAAGTAAAATAATTGGTTCTATTGAACAAAGCTCCATAAATAAAAGAGTTTTTAGAACTAACCTAAAACCTAAAGATATATTATCTACTTGGCATTGTAAAACTATTATTAGTGTTTTATCAAAAAAGTTGCCTAAAGATGCTATTATTATATTAGATTTTCTTTCGGGATTTAGAGAACTTTGGGCAGAATTAATAAATATGTCCGATAAAATTTTGTTTTATAATAATGATTTACTAACATGGGAAATGTTGTACAAATCAATTTCGCACGACCAAGCAGAAATAGTGTTAGCAGTTAATAATAATTATTACGATATTTTTTCTGAAAGCGGATATTCTTTTGCTTTACCAGTTCCTCATACAAAAGAAATAAATATAGAATCTATTCAAGGCAAAAAAATTTCTGATGAGGAATATCAACAAATTGTAAAAGATTTGGCATTTGTTCTAAATTTAGATTAAGATGAAAGAAATTTTACTTATATCAGATAAAGGAGGAACTGGAAAAACAACATTAATGAAGATGTTGGTTGAAATAGTTGCAGGGAATGCAGTATATGCCGATTGTACTTTTACAAGTGCTTGGAAACATATAAAAGATATATTAGAAGAAGATATTTACTATTTAGGACAGGAAGCTGTTGTTGATGAATTTGCTTGTATGGGTTGTGGTAACTGCGAAAATGAATGCAAATTTAAAGCAATAAGAATGTTAAGAGGTCAAGCACAAATAATAAAGCAAAATTGCACAGGATGTGAGCTTTGTGTTCAAATTTGTCCAACAGGTGCCATTTCGATGCAAAAAGTTATAGGAGGCAAAATTTTTCAAAAAAAATTGAACGAAGCTATAATTGTTTATGGAACATTACAATATTATCCTAAAAACGGTATTCGCCCTGTAAAAATTATACGCGATAAAGCTTGGGATGTAATGATTTCTTATCAGAAAAAAATAATGATTTGCGAAGCTTATCCTGGATGGACTCGTTTAACACTTACTTTAATACCTTTTGCAAATATTCTTATGCCTATTGTAGAACCACACCCGCAAGTTTTTGAATTTTTAGATAAAATAAAAGATTACCAACAAACATATAAAAGTAATAATGCTTTAATTGTTAATAAGTACGATTTGAACAACGAAATATCTGATAAAATAAAAGAATTATACAATGATTGGAAAATTTTGTTTTTACCGTATTCAGATATTTATATGAAAAGCTGTTCCGATAGTTTAAAAGAATTTATTACGCCTTTGTTATATGAGTAGAACAATATTTAGCACACAAAATAAAGCTTTAAAAAATAAATCTAAATTTAAATATATTTGGCACCTTAGCCGAAATAGTTGGTGGACAAGAAGTTGCACGACATTTTTTTTCAGAAGGGCGGCTCTTCTGGAACAATAGCTAAAAGCATTTCGGCATACGATAAGAAGTACAGCGATTTTTTGTATAAAGAAAAAGCTAAGCGATATGTAAGTAAAGAGCGACTAATTAAAATGCTTGATGTTGAATATAACGAAGTAATTTGTTTGCTCGATAACAACAAAGGTTCTAAAACTACATTTTTTGCATTTGCAAATACAGTCGAAACTATCAATTTTCGTAAAGATAATCAAGGCCATGGATGGATTGGCATTAAATATCAACACGAACCTAAATCTTCTGCGAACCAAATAAATATGCATGTCAATTTAAAAGAAAATGACACTATTTTGCAACAAAACACACTTGGAATTATTGGGATAAATTTAATATACGCAGCATACTATTACTTTAACAATATTAACCATTTTTTAGAATCGTTAATGGATAACTTATCTATAGATAGAATTGAAATTAACATGCTTTCGTTAGAAGGAAACTTGTTTACAAATATAGATAATCGGATAATTAGTTATCCCTTAAAAATCGTATAACTTATTTATTAACAATAGATTGTTGAGAATTTTATTTGTAAAAAACTACAAGTTTTTGTAGTTTTATGTGAAAAACCTTGCAAATTTTTATGATTTAGGCACGACGTTTTACCGAAATATTGTTTTCTCTTGAAAAAATTTTAAATCCCCCAAGAAAAATAAATTGAATTTTAAGGGGCGACTATTTTTTTTTCTAATGAGTAATTTGGGTTAAATTGAAATCGTTAGCAAGACGCTGTATTGGTGCAGTCGGTGCCATATAAACTATTACAGATCCCCTACAATTAAAGCATCAGTTTTTCAATCCAAGCATGAATTGTGAAGATTTACATCCAGAAATAGCAAAAATTGTTGAAAAAAATAAAATTCCATATTTAACAAAAAAAACATATCTTTACGCTATATATCAAAAACTTTGGTTTTGGAAATACCAAATCTTAAAATATAAAAAAAATAATTATATAAATAATATTTTAAAAAAAATTAAAAAAGTATGGTTTCTTTACCTTTTTTTTAAGTATTGCCAAATTATTTAATAATAGGTGCTCAAAAAAGTGGCACATCATCATTATTTTATTATCTTTCTCAGCATCCGCAAGTAAGAAACAGTAGCCGTAAAGAAGTACATTATTTTGACAAAAATTATAAAAAGCCATTACTATGGTATAAGCAATTTTTTCCATACAAATTTCAAGTTAATAAAGGAACTGCAATAGGTGAGGCAACTCCAAATTATCTATTTCATCCATTTGCCCCGTATAGAATAAAAAAAATTTTACATGATGTTAGAATGATTGTTTTACTTCGAAATCCAACAGAGCGTGTTTTTTCTCAATATTTTCAGGCATTAAGAAAAAATAAAGAAACAAAACCACTATTGGAATCGCTCTTGGAAGAAGAAATATGGGAAAAAGAAATTTTAGAAAAACTTGAAAGAGATGAATACTATTATCCTGAAAATGCTCATGTATTATATAAAGCAAGAAGTCGTTATGTTGAGCAATTGAAAAGATACTTCGATATATTTGATAAAAAGCAAATTTTGATTTTATCATCTAAAGAATTGCTCCATAAACCCAATGAAACTCTAAAAAAAGTTTGTGAATTTCTGGAAATAGATACGAACTTTTATTTACGTGAAATAACATTGCATAACGTAGCAACAAATAAAACAGATGTCCCCTATGAGGTTATAGAATATTTAAATAACTACTTTAAGCTATATAATGAAGCTTTGTTTGAGTTGATAGGTTTTCAAATTGATTGGTAATGTTTTTTCATATAACATATAATAAACTTCCATTTAAAGGTGATAACAATCAATTTTCTAAATTTGTAATTCTTACTTATCCAAGAACAGGTTCTAATTTTTTGATATTTTTGTTACAGTTAACAAATTGTGTAGTATGTTACAATGAATTATTTCATAATAGAAATAGAATCATATCGCATTATTCTCAAACACAGTTTAACATTATTGATGTTTTATATAGAAATATATTTACTAATTACTTTCTTAATGAAATTTTCTGGAAATATGAAAAAAAAATTAAAGCAGTAGGTTTTAAACTAACGTATTATCAAGATGAAATGTTTAAAAAGAACAACCTGATAAATTTACTTGCCGACAAATATGGAGTCTTATTTATTCATTTGAAAAGAAAAAATTTACTTGCCTGCTATCTATCATATTTTTACATGAAGAAAGAAGGAATTGTACATGTTATAAATCCACATTTTGAAAATGTTTTTAAAAAAGTTACAAATAAATATATATTACCTAACGAAAGAAGTACTTATTTGAAAAGCTTTGTAATAAATATAAATGACTTAGATGCATACATAAATGAAATAAAACAAAAAGAACATAAATATGATTTGTTGATAAGTAATAATAAAAGTATTACAATATACTATGAAGATTTGAAAAATAATTCTTTAAACGAAATTTCGAAAATATTGCAGCTTTTGTATATTAAAAACGCAACTCTAAATTATGAAAAAAATTTTCCAACTGAAAAATTAAATATATATAGTTTTAAACAACTGATATTAAATTACGAAGAGATTAAAAATTATTTGGTTAAAAATAATTTAGGCGAATATTTGGAAGAAAGTTAGTAATTTGAGCAAGATAATAAAATATATTAATAAAAATTTTCTCTGGTATAACTTAAAACGTCAGTGGAAAAACCACTGGTCGTTTTGTTGTGCTCCTTTTAATACTCTCGAATTCCATATTGATGGAGGGATTAGAGTTTGTTGTGGAAATAGATATAAGATTGTTGGACATTATCCTGAACAAGATATAGATGGTATTTTTAATGGTTTGGTTATAAATAAATTGCGTGATAATTTAAAAAACTATGATTTGTCTGATGGTTGTCAAATGTGTTACCGAATGTTATTAAATAGAGATTACGTTAATTTATTTGCCAAAGATTATGATATTTTTCAAATTTCTTCTGATGAAATATTAAGAAATTTAAAATTTGAACTCTCTAATATATGTAATTTAGAATGTGAGATGTGTTGGGGTGAATTATCTTCATCGATACGTCGAAATATTGAACATTTACCACCCCAAAAAAGCATATATTCTGACGATTTTGTTGAAAAACTCAAACCATATTGGAAAAATATACAAAAAGCAACATTTCTCGGTGGTGAACCTTTTTTGATACCTATTTATTACAAAATATGGGAAGATATTATTCAAAATAATCCCGAAATAGATATATTTATTATAACAAACGGAACTATATTAAACAAAAAGATTAAAGAATTATTAAAATCGGCTAAGTTTTATTTTGCTATATCTATAGATTCATTTAATAAAGACAATTATGAAAAAATTAGAAGAAATGCTTCTTTTGATGCAACAATGCAGAATTTAGATTATTTTTATGAATATTCGAAATATTACAATCGAAAACTTACAGTAAACATTTGTCCAATGCAACAAAACTGACACGAAATCCCTGATATTGTAAATTACTTGACTAAAAAAGGAATTAATGTATTTTTCAATATAGTAGATTTTCCTATGTCTCATTCTCTTCGAGGTTTATCTACTAAAAAATTATTATATATTTATGATTACTTAAAAAAATCAAAGATTATAAATGTTGGTAATAGTATTTATAATAATAATTACAATGCATATCAATCGTTTATAAAACTGATAGAATTAATGTATTATGACATAAAAAAGTATGAAAAGTTAAATATTCATGAAATAAATAACATAGATAAAATAAAAAGTTTTTTTATTATGTACGTGAAAAACATAGCAAAAAAGTACAATACCAGCATAGATATAATTAATGAATTAAACAAAAAACTTGAATTGTTAAGCAAAAGAATTACTGTTGATGATTTGATAGTAGATATTAAGTCATTTCTACGTCTACCAGATTATTTAATAATATCAGAATTTATAAATTTAACTGTTGATAAAATTATAGAACGTTTTAATCAACAACATAGAAATACTTTATGAAGTTAAATAAAAATATACAAATTGTAAAATATAATTTACGTAGAAGTAAGATACATAAACAATCGTTTTGTTGGGCTCCTTTTAATACATTAAGGTTTTCCAGTACAGGACAGGTGCTAATTTGCTGTAGGAATAGATACAGAGTTGTTGGTAATATACAATATCAAAGTATTGAAGAAATATAGAATAGCAATGAAATAAAAGAACTTCGTAATAATTTAGTAAAATACAAATTATATGATGGCTGTCAATTCTGCGAACAAATGTTAAAATCGAATAATTTCACTTTTTTAAAATCACTCGATTATGATTTTTTTCAAAAAAGTAAAAATGATGTAGTAATCCGTAAATTTGAATTTGAATTCGAATTTGAAAATACTTGCAATTTAGAATGTATAATGTGTTCAGGAGAATTATCTTCATCTATTAGAAAAAATATCGAACATTTAGAGCCATTCGAAAATAAATATAATGCTAACTTTTTAGAACAATTAAAGTCATATTGGAAAAATATAATTAGTTGTCCCTTAAAAATCGTATAACTTATTTATTAACAATATATTGTAGAGAATTTTATTTGTAAAAAACTACAAGTTTTTGTAGTTTTATGTGAAAAATCTT
>JBBIKO010000001.1:0-30414 GCA_037445415.1 Bacteroidota bacterium | reverse complement strand
CTAACAAGCATCCTATTGGGTAATACAGGCAATATTGTTTCTTCGCCATCGCTAAAACTTTTATTTTGAGCAATAGCAGTAACTTTTACCAAACTAATGCCATAAGGAACAATATAAGCAAACGAAACAGCTTCACTAGAATTAGGCTTTAGGGTTATGTTTTTTTCTGATTTAAAAAAGAAGTTTTTCTGATTCGCAATAGCATCTTCTATCTTAATAGATATACTTAATTTTTGTTCAGTTTTAGATAAATTGTCTATTTTTATAAAAATATTTAAACTATCGCCTTCTCTGAAAAAACGTGGTAATTGTGGTGTTATCATTATTTCTTTTTGAGTAATACACTCGTTCTCGTAAAAACCGTATCTTAAATCTTTGCTATGTGCAAAAGCCATAAATTTCCAGGTAGTTAATGCTTCGGGACTATTAAAAGTAAACTCTATTTCTCCTTTTTCATTAGTTCTTAGTTCTGGAAGGAAAAAAGCTGTTTCGTTTAAATTAGTTCTAACAATTGGTTGAGAGGCTTCAGATTTATTTTCTGAACTCTCTATTTTTTTCTGATATTCTTGCCTATTACTTTCTTGATCCATAATAACCGTAGAACTACTTTCTTCTACCGGTGCTTTTGTCATAACAGTAGCTAGTTTATTATTGCCATTTTTCCTATATTTAATAGCACCTGGTCTGTAAACTCCATAGTAATAATATAAACCAAAAAGGTTAAGCTTGGGATAAACAAAATTAGTATAGCTAGGAACTTTATTATTTAGAAAATAGCAATTGCTAAAATTAAAAGAAAACATTTCGGCAGAATATGTTTTAAAATAATTATGATATAAATATGGTGAAAAATACCAGCTATGTTTTACAAATGCATCAAGTGATTTATCGTACATAGACGCAAGTAGCTCGGCAGATATTTGTTCACTATTTTTACCTAAAATTTTAAACTTCCAAGTTTCTTTTGAGCCAGGATATATTTTTGAACGAAATGTTTCAGTTTTAATTAATAATTCTTTATTGTCGTAAGGAACATATATTTTATAGTCTTTCTGGTATTCTCTATTTTGAATTATTGTTATGAACTGAACAATAACATTTCCCCTATGCTTTTCTTGTATAGGTATTTCTATAATTGATTGTTCCTGATTTTTTAACTCTATTATATTATATTCTTCTTTATTATTAAGCGAAGAAGTTATCATAAAAACATTAGCAGTGGGATAGGCACTTCCAATAATAAATTTGACACTATTACCTACTTTAGCTTGTTCTTTTTCGCATACAACAAACAAAGGATCGTTGTTTGGAATAGTTGAAAAATTTTCTGAATAAACAGTAAAATATTGTTTATGTTTGACTTCCTTGCCTCGACTATCTGTTGAAACAAGTTCTAATAAATACGCTCCGGGTTGCCATAAGGTATAACCAGAAAAATTTAAAACACTATCTGTTCGTGAATCAAAAAAACCAGTAAAAACTTTCTGAATTGGTTTTAAATCGTATATGTTTATGCTTTTATCGTAAACATTACCAGAATATAATTTTTCCCATTCTGATTTGTTATATATGAAGATATCTGGCGCTGACCATAATCTATCTCTAAGTGGTGTTTTAATATCTTCTAATTTGTATAAGTAATATGTTCCTTTCAAATTTAACTTTTTGCCATTGAAGTTTTTAACAGTATAAGCAACATTAGATAATTCTTTGCTATTAACTATTTCTTTTAATGAAACATCGAAATATATTCCAATAGTACCAGCAGAAACAATACATTCGGCAGATTGTGTCTCTTGATTTATATCGGTAGCATCAATTTGCACTTTGAAGCTGTAAAACAAATTTTCGGTTAGCAATTCGTTTTTATCGGCAATAGCTTTAAACTTAATATATGCTATTCCATTTTCATCGGTTGAAATAAGTCCATTTGTAATTTCTACTTCTGTTAGTTTTCTGTAATATTCCCAATAATATCTATATTTTGGTATGCGTATTACTCTGTATTTTACAGGAATATTTTGTAACGATACGCCTGCATAGCTTTTTACTAGTGCTTTAATAATTACTGTATCATTCAAATAATATTCTTTATCAATAGCTTCTGTTTCAACAAAAAATCGTGGTCGCTTATATTCTTCTACTTTTATATTACAGCTTCCATAAGGTGTCTTTAGTGTAAATGTTCCATTTAATAATCCTTCTGGTATAACGAAAGAACCACTAAATGTCCCGAAATCGTTAGTTGTTTTTAATTGCTCTTCAACTATTTGATAATTTACATCACGCAAAGCTACATTTACATTAAAATTTGGTACAATTGAAATATTTTTATCTTTGCGTTGTAACAATAAACCTTTATAATAAACAGTTTGTCCTGGACGATAAATTGCTCTATCGGTAAACAATGTAACAGAATTAATTTTATTTTCCTTATTCTGATTATACAAACCCGAAAAATAAAAATATTTAAATGTCAAATATGTTTCATTATTCGCTTTAACTTCAATAAGAACATTTCCATATTTTTTTTTCCTATAAGGATTATCTGGGGTTAAGATTGTTGCCATACCTTTATTATCTGTAAAATATGTTTGTCCTCTAACGTTCTGATTTTTTATTTGTCCGTATTCTGTCCAGTACTCAGTAATAGTTGCATTTTGAATAAATTTGCCATATTTTCTGTCGGTAACAATAATATTATACGAACCATCGATATTTTGCGAACTAATTACCGAAATATTGGTTATAACGAGTTTTTGTAAACAGCGAATCGCTTGATTATTAGTTATATCTGGTTTGTTTGATGCGAAAACAATGTAAAATCCTGATGGTAATCCTTTAATTATTTCTTCTGTTGAATGAAAGAGATAGTCTTTTTCGGCTATAATAGTAGTTCTTTTTTCAAGAACAGGTTTTGATTTACTTAAAAGATTTTGAATTAGTGTATTGTCGAAATATTCATATATTAAATCTTCGAAAGTATTTCGATCAATAGAACGAATAAATGTATAAATTTTTTCAACATTTTTAAAATTATAATTTATTACGATTGGTTCGTTTGGTATATTTGCTTCTTCTAAATTAAAAGATAATGAAGGTTGTTTTATGTAAAATAAAATATTTTCTAGATTGGGATTATATGTTGATTGCGGATGTTTTTTTATAGCCTCTTCTGCCATTTGACAAGCTTTAATCAGAAAATTTTTATACCTATAAGTTGTAGAATCTTTTAAATTATATCTTCCAGATAATCCTTTCATTGTTAAAACAATATTATATACTACAGCATTACTATATGAATTAGACTGTACATTTTGATATAATTTTTCCAATGCACTCAAATAAAAATTACTTTTATTTTCTAACAACGAATTTTTGTAAACAAATACAAGTCTCTTTAAATCAGCATCTATATATGCTTCAGTATTTTTATCGTTCAACCGAAATTTAAGTATATCTTGTAAAATTAAAATTCCATAAAATTGTAACGACATGCTATCGTTTGAACTTACTCTAAGATTTACAAAATCTTTTGCATCGCAGAAAAAAATGCTATCGTTTAAACTAAAAGTATCTGCAGGTTTACTTAAAGTAATTTCTTTGTTTGAGAAAAAGTCAACAGCACGAAAGGCAATAAAATCGTACAAAGTTGGTCTTAAATTTTCTGTATTTTCGCCTTCTGTCAATAATTCTTTAAATTCTTTTATAGAAATTTTTTGGAGCAATTCTTTTTGTTCAAGAGCTTTAAGATGATGTTTAATTATAACGTTGGCTAAATGATGAAGACTCCACGTACTTATATCTTCACTTTCGTCTGTAGAATATGTTCTATTTAAAAAGCGGATGCGATTTGCCTGATAATATTGCCAAAATAGCTCTGCGCATAAAGTATGATAAAACGATGAATAAGGAAAAGTAGAATGTTCTGCTTCTTTGCTTATTTCTTGAAGCAATTTTTCGTAAGCATTTTCTTCTATAATATTTTTATATTTTACTTGATAAATATATGATTTAATAACTTGTATAACATTATTTTCTTTTTTTGCAACATCGTTTATATTTAATACAATTTCTAATGCCGATTTAACCATCCCTTTATTTTCTAAACTATCAACTTTCTGCCAAATTTTTTTATAAGGAAAAGGTTTTGTTTGATTCATTGCATAATAATTTATTAGCATAATGCTACAAATAAAAAGTAACGTTTTCATAGTTAATTTTTTTTGCAAATTAACACAAATTATGCCATAAAAATAATTTTGATATTTTATTGTAAAAATGTTTGTTTTATAATTTTAATTAAATAACACAATTGAGTTATAAATAAAGTTTTGCTTGAGTTTTATACTCAAACAAAACATTGCAATAAAAATATTGATTAAAATATTTTATTGGTTTGTAGATTCTTTTTTTATAACGTCTCCAACAACTCGTAATACAATATTTGAATTGTTAGGATCATTCGTAATAATGGTGATTGTTCTATTTTGTTTACCTGGTTTGCCTGTTGAATCAAAAATTGTTTTAATATTTGTAGACTTTCCTGACTTAATAACTGTTTCTGTTGGTGTTACAGCTGTACAACCACAAGATGCTTTAACTTTTCTAATAATTAAATCACTTTTACCTTCATTTTTTAATATAAAATCGTATTCTTTTTTTTCACCTTCGTTAATAGTTCCGAAATTAAATTCATTAGTATTAAAAATTGCTTTAGGAGCATTAGCACGTTGTTCTGTTGTAAGTTTAGTAAAATCTTCTTCAATTGTAGCGCTAACAGAAATTCTATTATTAGGATCGGATTTTCCATTTATTAACATATCAATTCTATCCATTATAAAACCCCAATCTTTTTGCTTGTTTCCATCATAAGTAATTTCAATACGTCCTTTTTGACTTGGCTTTAACTCGGTAGGAATAGATTTTACAGATAAATGTGAAGGAACATTTGTAAAAGTAAGTTTAACATTTTCTTGAGAAGTATTTATAATGGGAATACTATCTGTTTTAATCTGGGTATTGAATACCTTAATAAATGCTAAATGATTGGTTTTTAAACGTATGTTGCCTACTTGCATAGGATAATCATCTTCTATAGTTTTAGGTTTTGGCAACACTTCGCCTTTAATTGTAAGTATAACTGTTGAATTTTCGGCGTTGCTTGTAACGGTAATAGATTTGTTGAATGGACCTGGACGACCTTTGGGATCGAAAGTTGCTTTTACAATACCCTTTTTCCCAGGGAGAACAGGATCTTTTGTCCAGTCTGGTGCAGTGCATCCACACGAAGCCCTAACATTTTGAATTATTAGAGGTTGAGCTCCTGTGTTAGTAAATGTAAATTCGGTAGTTACAGGACCTTTTTCTTCAGCAATTTTGCCAAAATCGTTAGATTCTTGGGCAAAAGTAATTTTTGCTGATTGAGTTTGCGACATAACATAAGTCGATACACTTATAAGCATTAAAATAATTATAATTTTTGCTTTCATAATGATGATATTTTTTAAACTTTATATCTCAAAAAACCTACCAAAAGTAATATACGTATTTAATAAAAGCAATATTTTTTTTGATTTTAACAAAATTTAAACTGTCTTTTTAAACTTCAACTCCTATAAGTAAAATATCATCAATTTGATGTTGTTCGCCTTTCCATAGTATTAGTTTTTTATGCAATTCTTTTTGTTGTTCAATTAAACTAAGATTTTGTATTTCTTCTAACCAGTGAATTAAGCCACTGATTTTAAGTTTTTTGTTATCGTTACTAAATTGATCAGGCAATCCATCGGTAAAGAGATAAAACCTATCGCCTTTATCTAATTTTATGTAGTTATCGGTGAATTCTTTTTGTATATTGTATTTAGAGAAACCTATAGAATATCTGCTTCCTTTATAATATGTCCATTTATTGTTTTTAAAGATAAGCAAAGGTCGCATAGCGGCACTAAACGTAAGAATATTTGTAGTTTGGTCGAACAAACAAACAGACAGATCAAGTCCATCTTGTGTTTCTGAATTTTCTTGATTAAAAATTTGACTAATTTCAGCATCGAGCTGGTATAATAATTGGCTTGGTTTTATTGATTTGTATTTATGTAATATATCTTTTAATATAGTACTCGAAATTAAAGACATAAAAGCACCGGGAACACCATGTCCTGTTGCATCGGCACAAATAATAATAAACGATTTTTCTATCGGACTAAACATATAAAAATCGCCACTTACAATATCGCGTGGTAAATAAAAGACAAATGATTGTGGATAGTATTCCTGTAAGGTTTTTAGCGAAGGGAATATAGCTTCTTGTATCCTTTTAGCATATTGAATACTATCTGTAATATCTTTATTTTTTCGTTCAATAAGTTCTTTTTGTTTAACAACTTCTTTTGTTCTTTGATCAAGTTTTTCTTTTAATATTTTCTCCATTCGTTTATGGTTACGTTCTCTAATTTTTAATATAATATAAAACATGTAAATCACAAATAAAGCTGAAACAAGTATAAACCACCAACGTTTGTAAAAAGGTGGTAGAATTTTAATTTTTACAGTATAAGGCTTTAAAGATGCTACTTTGTCGTAGTTATAAGCTATAACCTTAAACGTATATGTTCCTTCTTCTAATCGTGGGTATAATACTGTTCTGTTGTTAGTTATTTCTGACCAGCTTACATCATACCCTTCAAGAATGTATTGAAAAGTAACACCTTCGGATTCGCGAAGTGATATTCCTGTAAAAGATATTTGTAATTTGTATCGTCCAGCTTCAAGTTCTATGTATGGTTCAACCAATTGCTCTACATCATTAATTTTTATACTTGTTACAAGAACTGTTGGCGGAACTTTGTTAATTACACTTTTTTTATAATTATAACGCACTAAACCTTTTGTTGTTCCAAACCATATAGATCCATACTTATCTATATTAACAGCATTAGGATTGCAATCGGAATAAAGCCGTATATTTTTAGAGAAAGTTCTTATTGTATTTCCTTTTATTGAAGTAATACCTTGCCTATGACCTAGCCAAATAGTTCCTGTTTCGTCAAAAATTATTGAATATGAATAATCGGAAAATAAACCGTTTGAAGAAGTATAATTAGTCAAAATTGTATCGTACTTAAAAATACCGTTGCCATAGGTAGCTAACCACAATTGATTATTAACATCTAAACAAAGAGATGTTACTTTTAATATATCGCCTGAATTTATTTTTTCAAGAGTAATTTTTTTGGTATTAAAGTTATATTTGGAAATAAAGTTAGTAGGTGTAGCAATCCATAATTCACCTTTTAAATCGCATAATAAATGATTTATATAATTATGCGAAAGTCCTTGAACAGTAGTATATGTTTCGTATTCATACGGTTGCTTTTCTGTATTTAGAACAATAAGACCATTTTTTGTGCCTATACAACGATAATTTCCGTATCCATCAATAGCACTAATATTATTTTGTAAGTTATCACGGAAATTTATATGTTTAATAAGTTTATTTTTTATTACATCGTAAAGAAAAACACCTTTAGTTTCGGTTCCAATCCATAAAATAAAATAATTATCAAGATATAAAGCTGTTATCTTATGGTTTTTTATTTCTGGAATAATAATTGAACTATAAACCTGAGGATTTTTAACATTAATTTTAAGTATCTTACCATCGGCTGTTCCTGAAAATATAAATTCGTTTAAAGCATAAACGGCTGTATGAGAAACATCTTTTCCGTCAATTTTTGTAAAAAGAATGTTGAAAGCACTTTCGTAATATTGAAATAATCCGCCTCCATAGCTACCTATCCATAAATTATTTTCTTTATCTATAAATAAATCTTTTATTTGTAAATTTGGTAAACCATTTTGATTATTAAATTGAAATTCTAACGAAAAAGTATTATTTAAAGGATTTCTTCTATAAAAAAAAACACCACTGCCCATTGTAGCTACATAAATATTTCCATCGCTGTCTGCAACAATATCTTTAATATTGTCTATGAAAGAATAAGATTTAAAAATTTGTAATTGATTATTTTTTAAAGTTAATTCCAACATTCCTTCTTCTTCGGTCCCTACAAATAAAGTTTTTGAATGCTGATTATAAAGAAAACATTCTACTTTTGATTTTGATATATGATCTAAAAAGTTTAGCTGATTATTTTGATATATATATATTCCTTCTGAAGTTCCTATAATAATGTGAGATTTAAATTTAATAAAGCAATATGTTTGTACGTTTGGAATGATGATGGAGTCGTAAACTTGATATTGATGATTTATGCGGTATATTCCTTTGTTTTGTACTGCAACAAACAAGTCGTTGTCGGAATAACTTATCTGACTAATGGTTGATTTAAACCTAATTGTTTCTTTTAAAAGAATAAACTCGTTTCCTTGCCTCGACACTACTGTTCCATTGTTTAATCCTATATATGGCATCCCTTTTTTATCTATAGCAATAGAAGTTATAAAGTTGTCTCCACCAATAAAAGTCAAGGGGAAAGAGTTTAGAACATTTCCATCGTATAAATACAATCCATCTCCTGTTCCTAACCACAAATAACCAATAGAATCTTGATTGATTGAATAAATATAGGGATAAATATTAGTGTTTTCGGTAGATAGTACTTTGAATTGGTATGTTTGAGATAATGTTGTAAAATTAAAAAAAACAAACAGTACTGCCACAGCAAATATTTTCATCGCTTTTATTTTTTCTTTATAGGTGTTGTCTTAATTTTTCCTTTATATTTTGGGATACCACCAATTGGACTTACATAAAAAGGGAGTAATTCGCCATATTGGTTTGTTACAAAAACAACAACATTATTGTTTTTTATAAATTTATCTTTTACAAATTGTATATCGAATGATGTATTTTTCTCCTCTGTTACAACAGGTAATACCGTGCTTTTCCATTCGCCTTCACTAGATACTTCAACTTTTAAGCCATTTTTAGCTACAGAAATTACTCTTATCAATCCATCATTATCCCAATCGAAATTAGTTATTTTTATTGAAATTACCTTGTCGTCAACATAAGGATAAATGTGAGAAATATTTTGCGGATTGTCCCACAATCTAAAAGTATATTCGTAAGTAAAAGCATTTCCTCCTTCTATTGCTTTATTTTCTTTTGCATCAGTACTAACAAAGATTTTATATAAATTGCCATCATCTCCACTTAATCCCTGAATAATTATTTTAAAAATTCGACCACCAAATTCAGGAACCATCTCGCCTTCAGTGGGGTTAAATGGTCCAATTGAATACCATTCGTTATCGTATTTACAATCATCGCCAAAATTTTTGGAAGTTAATAGATTACCTGCTTTATAATTCCCTTTAGGATCGGTATTTTTTGAAGCGGGATCTGTATAACAAGACTTACCTCCATATACCGAAAAGGATGTTTTAGTATTAAAAGGTCCTTTAGGTTCATCGTGCGTACCACAACAGTCTGGATCAAAAATTCTAATATAAAACGGTTGAATATAATTAGTTGGTATTAATATGAAAAATATTTGACAAAAATCGTCATCACCCCACTTTATGTCGCTATTGCCGCCAAATGTTACAAGAAAAGGTATATTCTCCTCATTTGTAGGTATAGGTTGAGCAAAAATTACACTCAAATTACAATTTAAAAGTAAAAATAATAACAACCATTTCATGAAGTCAAAAATAATGAAAAATTTACTTTATTTTAAAAATAATACTAAATTTATTTTCGTAGGCGTTTATTTTTTTCATTCATAAAACTTTCTAAAAATTATATATAAAAAATGTTAATATCTTATTAATTTTTAATTTACAAAAAAATAGAAAATGAAATTATTACAACTAAGAGACGAAGTCGGGTAAGTCTATGTAACACATCAAAGGAATTTTCACTACCTATTTATTTTTCTAATGCGTAATTGGAAGACAAATAAAAATTTTTTTGTTCAAATGTATTAACGCTTCAAATAGCTTAATTAGGCTTATTGAGATTTAATAATTGACAATATGAAAAAGGTTTAAAAGACAAATTTCTTTGAAGCAAGTTTTTCTTGCTCTTATTATTTAAGGTGTTAATGAAAAAAAATGGATACCCATTTCAAAATTGTGTCTGGAAACAAAAAAGCCTTCAAATAAAATCATCTGAAGTCCTTATATTTTGTGGAGCAATAGGATTCAAACCCATACCCCACTGCTTGTAAGTCAGGTGCTATGAACCTGCTGAGCTATGCTCCTAAATGTCAAAAAGTGTATGCAAAATAAGAATATTTTTTTAAAGTAAAATTTTATGAAAAAATTATTTAAAAATATGAATATTTTTTTGAAATATTCAAAACTTTATACTATTTTTGTATAAATTTCAAATCTTATATAAGTATGAGAAAAACATTATTATTTTTCGTTTTTTGTTTATTGACGTGGGCTGTAATGTCTCAAAACTACCAGGTAGGTCATAAACAGTATAATTTTGTAGATCCTGCTCGCAACAGGACAATTCAAACCGAGGTGTATTATCCGGCTACTACAGCAGGCAACAATGTTCCTTTTGCTGCCGGACAATTTCCGGTGTTGGTTTTTGGTCATGGATTTGTAATGGCTTGGAATTCTTACGAATGGCTATGGGATAGCTTGGTTCCAAAAGGCTATATTATGGCTTTCCCTCGTACCGAAGGAAGCATTTCGCCAAATCACAGTGCATTTGGCGAAGACCTAAAATTTTTGAACAACTTCTTATTGAGCGAAGGTTCAAACCCTTCATCTGACTTTTATCAGCACATTCTTGGTACAAGTGCTATCATGGGGCACTCAATGGGTGGTGGAAGCTCATTTTTAGCTGCTGCCAACAATACAAACTTAACTACACTTGTTAATTTTGCTGCTGCAGAAACCAATCCCAGTGCCATAGCGGCTGCTGCGAATGTTACCGTTCCGTCAGTTTTATTTTATGGTGTAAACGATGGTGTTACTCCTCCGGTAAACCATCAAATACCAATGTATCAGGCATTAGCATCATCGTGTAAAACTCTTATAGGCATTATTGGTGGTGGGCATTGCTACTTCGCTGATTATAATTTTAATTGTAGCTTTGGCGAAGGGACAACCAACCCTCAACCTACTATATCACGTGAACAACAACACGAAATCGTTGCCCAATTGTTAATCCCTTATTTAGAATTTATACTTAAAGGCAATGCTGCTGCCGAACATATATTCTATCAACGACTAAACAGCATGAATACTATTACCTTCCAACGTAGTTGTTTAATGAACTACGATGTTGCTATAACCCGATTTGTTACACCTAACAATGGTTGTGGACTCAATTCCAATCAAATAGTTAGTGTAGTAATTAATAATAACGGTATCAATCCGGTTAGCAACATACCTGTTAGTTTAGTGTTTAATAATCAACCTCCCATTCAAGAAGTTTATACAGGCACCATCAATCCAAACGATTCGGTTATTTATACATTATCTCAAACAGTTAATGCTGGTCAACCCGGTGCTACATATAGTTTTGTAGCTTATTGTTCCTACCCAAACGATGAGTATATATATAACGACACTATTAGTGTTACATATACCAATACAACCGTTGCTTTTCCTTTACAAGTTAATTTTACTGGTTTTAATGGTTCAAATCTTTCAACAGTATTTCCAGGCTGGAAAGAAGCACAGGGGGTTGTACCATCTGGTAATACATCCCTGTGGATAAACAGGACTGGAGTTGGTGGAACATCCAACACTACTGCTAAAGTTAATTTCTATGGATCACCTATACGCGAATGGATATTAGGTCCGGGATTCTTGTGTGGTCCATATACAAAACTCTCTTTCGATGTGGCATTAACGGCATACAATAGTACTAATGCTTATGCAAACGGAATGGGAACTAAGGATAGTTTGAGAATTTTTTATTCTACCGATTGTGGTACTACATGGAATCGTTTAACTGCTTTTGGAAAAAATACTAATTTTACGAATACACTACAAAATATAGAAATCGATTTATCTGGATTTAACGGACAAGGGGTAACAATTGCATTTCAGGTATTCCGTGAAACTTCGTCTGCTAATGATTATGACCTTCACTTAGATAATATCCTGATAAAAAACTATAATCCTTACGATTTGGTTGCCGAAAACTTTGTTAGTCCAATACAACAAGCTTGTTATGCTAACGAACCGATTGAAGTAACGATAAAAAATAATGGAATTAATACCGTCGATTTTAGTGTAACGCCTGTAACTATCAAAATTCAAGTGAGTGGTCCCATTAACCAATCGTTAATATATAATTTCAACACAGGTACACTTGCAAGTCAGGCTTTGTTAAATCAATTGGTTGGGAATATTGATTTATCGCTAAATGGAACATATACTATTACTCAAAAAATAATATTTACTAACGATAATGATACTACCAACAATATATTATCAAAAACAATAACGGTTGAAAATCCAGAGGTAACAATTCAAGGTAATACACAAATATGCAATGGACAATCAACCACATTGACAACTGCTACTAATGTTTATGGAAATGTGTTATTATCTCAATCCAATTCAACTCAGGTAAATATTCCCGACAATAATTCAACCGGAGTAACATCGAACATTACTGTTTCAAATATAAATTCAAATATTTTAGCATCGAATGCCATAAAACGAGTTATTATTGATTCGTTAATTCATCCCTTTGTAAGTGATTTAAAGATAGATTTAATTGCTCCGGATAATAGTTCTATAAATTTAATCAATCGTCGTGGTGGTAGTGGCGATAATTTTATTGGAACAATACTCGACCCGACGGCATCTGTGGCTATTTCATCGGTTACAAATACGAATGCACCGTTTACCGGTAGTTATATCCCAGAAGGAAATTTCAACACATTAACCGGTCCTGCTGTCGGTACATGGAAACTTAAAGTTAGCGATTTGCTTTCGAGCGATATAGGTAAATTACACAAGTGGACGTTGGTTCTCGAAATTAATAATTCTATTGTCAGCTATTCATGGAATACCGGTCAAACAACACCTGATATCACTGTTACACCTGCACAAAATACTACTTATACAGTTACTGCTACTGATGCAAAAGGTTGTATTGCTATAAATCAAGTAAATGTGGTTGTTAATAGTTTGCCTGTCATTAACTTAGGATTAGATACAACCATCTGCCAAACCGATTATTTGACAATAAATGCCGGTAACTTTTCACATTATGCATGGTCCAATGGGCAAACAACTCCAAATATAACCATCGATGGCTCATCAATAGGCACTGGCACATATTCTTATGCCGTAACTGTTACCGATAATAATGGCTGTACAGCTACCGACGAAATAACCGTTACTGTCATTATATGTAATAATATTAGCAATTCAGAAATAGAGCCTGTGAAATTATTCCCAAATCCTGCACAAGAAAAACTATACATTGAAAATATCCCTGTTAACTCAACACTCATTATTACTAATGAGCTTGGCAAACAAATATACATGCGTCATAACGTAACTTCATCAACATTGAATCTTAATTTAACAAACTGGGCAACAGGGCTCTATATCATAACCATTATGAATGAACAAATAAAGACATATACGTTCATTAAAGAGTGATGATTTAATGGGTTGTCAGTTAGAAGAGGCTGGTACTTATCCAGCCCTTTTTTTTATTTAACCCAAATTACGCATTAAGAAAAATAAATAGATATTCCTTAAAAATCGTATAACTTATTTATTAACAAAAGATTGTATAGAATTTTATTCGTAAATAACTACAAGTTTTAGTAGTTTTATGTGAAAAACCTTGCAAATTTTTATGATTTAGGCACGGAGTAATAACGAAATATTGTTTTACGCTTGAAAAATTTTTAATCCAAAAATTGAATTTTAAGGGATGACTAATTACAGTTAGCATATATATTGGGATAAAGGGATTCTCTAAATAGCTTCTCCCAATATACATCGGGCTATCAATAAATGGCTGTATATCAAAGTATTGGTTTATGTTTTAATACACAAATGTTTTCGTTTTATTAACAAATTACCATGCAAAGGTCTTAATACATTAATTGATTTACTATTTCTGAGTTTATACTCATGTTATTATTGGGAAATTTAGTTTACTTTTGCAAAAAATTATGTTGTATCCTATAAAATTTTTCCCTCTTTTTTTTGAAAAAATATGGGGAGGAAATAAATTAAAAATTTTATTAAATAAACCTATTTTAAACGATAACATAGGTGAGTCGTGGGAAATAAGCTCTGTTGAAAATCATGTGTCGTTAGTTGCCAATAGATTCCTTAAAGGGAATTCGCTAAACGAGCTTGTTGAAGTTTATATGACCGATTTATTAGGCGAAAAAGTATATGAAAAATACGGCAACGAATTCCCTTTACTTATTAAATTTATAAATGCTTCCGATATTTTGTCTGTTCAGGTACATCCAAACGATGAGATTGCAAAAGAACGTCATCATGCCTACGGAAAAACAGAAATGTGGTATATAGTTGATGCCGATGCAGATTCGTATATATATGTTGGTTTTAACAAAAATTTGAATAAAGAAGAATTTATACATCATCTTGAACATGGAACAGTAGAAAGTCTATTAAATAAAGTTACAGCAAAAAAAGGAGATGTTTTTTTTATTCCACCAGGCAGAATACATGCTATTGGCAAAGGAATATTATTAGCCGAAATACAACAAACATCCGATATTACTTACAGGGTTTTCGATTGGAATCGTAAAGATAAAGACGGGAATTACAGAGAATTACATATAGAAGAAGCATTAGACATTTTAGATTACACTAAACTTGAAAATCCAAAAATTGTTTATCAAACTATAACAAACAAACCCGTAGAGCTTGTATCGTGTTCATATTTTTCTACAAATCTTTTTGTTATTGATAAACAAATAACAAGAGAATATGAATTTATTGATAGTTTTAAAATATTAATTTTTATTGATGGAAATGGGGAAATTATATACAAAGATGGCTCAGAACAATATACTAAAGGCGATGTTTATTTAATACCAGCAGATTTAAGTTATATAGACGTTAATCCTTTATGCACAACAAACTATTTAGAAGTTTTTGTAAAATAAATGACGATGATTATTCGTTCAGCTAATTATGTTAAAAGTTGCGTAGGCTTTAAGGACTGTCCTAAACAAAATTTACCCGAATATGCGTTCATAGGACGGTCAAATGTAGGAAAATCGTCTCTAATAAATATGATTTTAAACAGAAAGGATTTATCGAAAACTTCATCTAAACCAGGTAAAACAAAAACTATAAATTATTTTTTAATTAATAATTCGTGGTATTTAGTTGATTTACCTGGTTTTGGGTTTGCCAAAGTTTCTAAAGAGACTCGCCAAAAATGGGATAATATGATTGTGGAATATATTTTGAATAGAAAAAGTTTAGCTTGTGTTTTTATGTTAATAGATTCGCGAGTACCATTACAAGATAAAGACAAAAACTTTATGCTTTTTCTAGGGAAAAATTTTATTCCTTTTGTAATTGTATCAACAAAAACCGACAAAACAAATTTAAGGCTTTTAGACAACCATAAAAATGATTTATACAAATTTTTAGACTTTTATTGGGAATCGAGACCACAACATATTCTTACAAGTACAATAGAAAAAAGGGGAAGAGAAGAAATTTTAACCCTAATTGAAGACTCAAATAAAGTTTTTTATTCTGAATGATATTGAAATTACAACATATAACAGACAAAATTATTAATCGTTATTTTGTTCCTTTTAGTCTTACGTTACTCATACATCTTATTTTCGTGGGTATTTTAATAATATTAGAAATGTCGAATCCAGAAAAGAAAGTTGAAAGCGAAATAATAATAGATTTTAGCTCAGAATATGTTCCTGAAAAATTAACTAATTTGAATGAAAATAAACATTTAGAGGGACAAGATTTTGAAGCTGATATCAAAAATGTTGAAAAGAACTTAGCCGATAAAAATGTTAGTCAGAATGATTATTATCGTGATGCCAAAGAAATACTAAAATCGGCACAAAGTAAAGAGTTTTTTAAAGCTAACGATTATAAAGATTTGCGTTGGCTTGTGAAAGACTATAGTAGCGAATTGCCAGACATTGATAATTGGGATAAACCAGAAAATGAACAAAACAACAATCAACAGCAAAAACAAGCAACTTATTCAGGCAATACTGTAATAAGTTATGACCTGGGCGGCAGAAAGGCTATTCGACTTCCCATTCCTGCTTATAAATGTTACGGATTTGGTAAAGTAACAATTGAAGTACAAGTTAATCAGAAAGGACAGGTACTTTCTGCAAAAATTATTGAACAATCTGCTTCATTAAACGAAAATTGTTTGCCACAATCGGCTTTAGAAGCAACATTGCGAAGTCGTTTTCAACCATCAGAACAAGCACCCAATATCCAAAAAGGATTTATTTATTACACTTTTATCGCACAATAATATCTACTTATTATTTCTTAACTTTTTATTATTATCCTTTATTATGTTTTCGTAGTTTTTTAAAAAACTATTATATGTAAATTTTTTGTAATAAAGCATGTATAGGTTTTTAAATTCTTCATTATTGCTATGCAAAAGAATAGCTAAAACACTATAAAAATTTGGGTCGTTCAATAAACTTAAATTGGCTTCATTTTGTATCTTTTCCAACAGAGAAAAACGTAGCCTTACAATTTGTGTATCAATATTATTTATAATACAGTACGATTTAATTTGCTGATTATATAGTTCATTTAAGTTTTTTGCATTATTTAAAATATTTTTATTGGCTAAATCGAATGCAAACAAAGTATATTTATTCAACAAATCAATGTGGACTGGTTTGTTTATTATTTTATTTGATGTTTCGTTATTTCTTATTAAGCTCACAATTAAACTATCTGAGGCGTTAATAGAGAAAGTATTTTCTTTGTTTAAAACCGTAAAAATCGGGTTTAGCATATAAATGAGAGATAAACTATCGGACAACACTTCAACATATATTTTATCTTCAAATTGTTCTGAAAGAAAAATATTTGCTTTTAATAATTCAATACTTTCGGGAACAGTAAATTCTCTTTTATTGTATTTTACTTTTCCTTTACCTTCTATATTTATAAGGACTAAGGGATTTTTTACATATCCTCTAAACCCTTTTGGTAAAATTAGCTTGGCTTTTGTATTGTATAAAAGAAAGTCTTTTTTAATATCTGGATAATATGGAAAGACAAAACTCGAATTTGGCGGCAAGTTTATCAAGAAAGTATCCTTATTTTTATTTGTTATGTAAATAAAATTATTATCATCTGTTGTAACGAAAAAATTTCTGTATTTTTCTGACAGAGCTGTGAGGTTGGATATGTATTTTTTAGGGTTTAGTTTTGTTGTATAATTTGGATTTTTTATAAGTTCTTCGTAACCTAAAATTTTTTCGGATTTAAAAAATATTTTTCCATCTACATCAAATAAATGCCAATTGCCATTATAAAATACTTCGCTAACAACATGTCCATTCAAACAAATTACACGCGAACAAAATCCTGCATTGTATAAAATTTGACTAAAAATTTCTGCTTGCCACCCACAAATAGCAAAACCTTTGGAATTTATTGTTGTTATATGAATGGGTCCCCAATTATTAAATAAATTTTCATGGACAACAGAATTTATAAAAGAATTAAATAAATTTAAAACAATTTGCTCGCTATCGGAAGAATTACTATTTTCACGAATGAAGTTATTTAACGATGAGTAAAATCTTTTATTTAAAGAAAAGTTGAATTTGACCCATTTGTTTCCATTATTTGTTATTCTTATCAAAGCATTTAAACTATCGACAGTGTTAAAAGAAAAATTCTTTGTGTAATTAGATTTATTTTGTAAGTAGAAAAGACAAAAAGCAATTACAGATAAAGTTATTGAAAAAACAAGTGCTATTTTTTTAAATTTTTTCATTTATTGTTTAACAAAAATATGTTTAATTATGTAAGTTTCCAAAAGCGAATTACAGCCATCTCGGCTAAAAGCATCAGAATAGCAAGCAAAACAAACCATTTCCACAATTGTATCCCTTTCGATTTCTGTTCAATTTCTTGTTTTAACAAATTTATATCTTGTGCAACGAAGCTTTTTACATCGTATCCGGTGTTTTTTAGAATTTTAGATATTTCGTCGGTATTCATAAAATTCATTTCCGATTCTTTTCTCGAATAATTAAATGCTATTGATGCAACAATATTGTTTTCTTGTTGTAGCTTATAAAATCCGTCTTCCATTTCACTAATTATAGGATTAACAATTAGTTCGCCCAAACGTAGTTGTTGTAAAGGGATGTACGATTTTTGTGTTTTAATATTGACTAATTCGTGAGGTTTTTCGCTTTTAATAGTATCGAGCCTTACGGCAAACGATAAATTAGAACTTAAAACGTAATACAAATCGGGCATCCAAATACTTTGTTGAAAAATACGATACAAAACCGAAACAAACAATGGATGAGTATAAAAGTTTGTATTTTCGTTGTGCACTGGAAAAGTAAAAAAGTAAAATTTACCTTTTTCGTAATTTTTTCTGACAAAAGCGGCTTGTCCGTTTTCGTAATTTAAAATAACATCATAAGGATAATTTGTAAAAATATTTATAGGATATTTAAGTTTTACCCATGGCATTTTAACTCTTTCTTCTTTTTTGGTAAACATTCCTTTAAAGAAATCTTGTTCGTAAGAAGCTATTGAAAGATTCCATTTTGCAGTATCGCTTTTTGAAAATGATACACCAATATCGTTAAAAAGTTTATTAATATTTTCTGTTTGTAACTTAGTAGAAGGTAAAAAAACTAATGTTAATCCTTTATTTACAGATTCAGATAAATCTTTCCATATACCAGATGAGATATTTTCTGTTTCATTTAAAACAACCGCCTGTTTATCGTTTAGTGACGAAATAGTAATATTGTCCCATTTATAATATGTTGGAGAAAAAGTGCTATCCGATTTGAAAAATGATACATAATAATGTGGTATATTGTTGGTAATTATAGCAACTTTAATTGATTCGTAAACTTGATAACTAAAATATAGAACATTATCGAAAGTTATAGGAAAGTCGGATACTTCAATTCTGCCGTTTTGTGTTCCTTTTTTTGTGTTAATGTAATCGAATACAACTTTTTGAAAACTTTTTGCTGGCAAGTTCATTGTAAGTACCGATTTTAAAGTATCGTTTAAATATAACTTAATGGGGATAGCATTAATATCGTTTTCTCCATAATTAGTTATTTTTACGCATAATTTTTCTTTTTGTCTAATAAAATGTTGTGGCGTTTCGAACCAGATACTATCCACAGAAATATTATTGAATTTGGCAGGTAACTGATGGAATAAGAAAAATTCTAATGAATCTTTCTCCCACAAAGGATAATCAACAGCATAACGCTGCCCGTCGGTGAACCAAACCAATGAAACATTACCTGATGTAATAGATTGATTTATTATTCTTTTAAAAACTGAAAAAACGTCGCTCCAAAGCGATGTTGCAGACGATAAATGTATTTCACTTATTTTTTTCTGTATTTCTTCCGATGATAGTAATTTATCAACACTATGGCTTGTACCGTGATAATATAACAAATATTTTGTGTTTTTTGGAAGCGACTGAACAAAAGTTATAGCTTTGCTTTTTGCTTCTTCTAAAAGCGATATACCATTTGTTCCTTCATCGTTCATACTGAAAGTGTTGTCGATGTACATTGCATAAATTTTTTCGCCTGTTTTACTTGAATTTTGTTCTTGTTTTATATACGGTTGCGAAAATGCTAATACTAACAATATAATGAATAATACTCGCAGTAATAATATTAGCAAATTTCTTAATCTTTGTTGAGAACGTGATTGTTTTACAATATTTTCGAGTAGTTCTGTTTGGCTAAAATATTCTATTTTATAACGTCTGAAATAAAACAAATGTATTATAATTGGGATTAATGCAAAAAAACTGAACCACAATACCAAGGGATATAAAAATTGCATCATTTTTTAAAAGCAAAGTTAATGTAAAGTTTTGTTACTAATTCTTTTTCTTTTTTCGAATTATTTATGATATGGGAAACCTTTAATAATAGTAAAAGCTCGATAAATTTGCTCAAGTAGTAATAAACGAACTAACTGGTGATTGAAAGTCATACTCGATAAAGAAAATGTGTTATATTTATTTTTTAATGATTCTGCTATACCATAAGGACCACCAATTACAAAAACTAATCTTTTTTTATTGGTATTTAGCCAATTTTCCAACTGTTTAGAAAATTCTACTGAATTATAGTTTTTGCCTTTTTCGTCTAATAATATGGTTAAATCGGCTTGTTGTAAATGTTGTTCAATAAATTTGGCTTCCGTTTGAATTTGCTCTGCTACTGGTATTTTCGAGTGATTTTTAGGTTCATTTATAATTTCAATATTTATACTACAAAATGGAATAATTTTTTTGATAAATTCTTTTATACCATAGCTTATATATTGTTCGTCAGTTTTGCCTATGGCTAATATTGTTATTTTCATCGTCTCGAATAAGTTTAAGTAAAGACTGTATAGCTTCGTTTATTTGGATACATTTTAAAACTAATTCCCCTTTTCTGAATAAATTTACTTTATCTTTTCCCGCTCCTACCATTCCGTAGTCTGCATCCTGCATTTCGCCAGGTCCGTTGACTATACACCCCATCACAGCAATTTTATAACCTTTTAAATCTTTTGTTGCTTCTTTTACCTGTCGTGTAATATTTTCAATATCGAAAGTTGTTCTGCTACAAGAAGGACAAGAAATGTATTCGTTACCAGTTCTAACCACTCCTGTTGTTTGCAATAATATTTTTAAAATGTTTTCCCAATAATCTTTATACTCTTCTGTTGTTTCAACAATTATTGCATCAATAAGCTTTTCAAGTAATAAGTTGGCTACATACAAGCTAAAAAGTTCGTAGTTTAAAGCATTACCTAAAACAATTTTAACAACAATAGGCTTATTGCTTTCAATTGCAGGTAAAATTCTTTTTCGAATTTCGAAAATAGAATCTTTTAGGTTCAAATTTATAAATTCTATGTTGTTTTTATTTGAATTGATTTGAATTAATTCTTGATTTTCTGTTGTCGAATTAGTATATACTTTATAAAAAAAAGAATTCTCCCCTCCAATGAAGTTAAATGGCTTTGTTCTTCTTTTCGGTGCTTCAATGTTTATAGTAAAGCTGACTTTTGTTTCTCCTTTTTCTTTCTTATTTTGATGTAATAACTCTATTATTTTTTTTGCAACAGGTATTTCATTTTCTGGAGTTTCTGTTAAAGAAACTCTAATAGTATCGCCAATTCCGTTGAATAATAATGTTCCTATTCCTGCAATAGACTTTATTCTGCCCTCGATGTCTATTCCTGCTTCGGTAATTCCAACATGCAACGGATATACAATTTCGTATTTTTCCTGCATTTCCTTAACGTATAGCCTATTTGCATAAATAGTCTGTTTAACATCGCTGGCTTTAAACGAGAATATTAAGTTTTCGAAGTCTTCGGCTTTGCATATTTCGTAAAACTCCAAAGCAGAAGCAACCATTGCTTGTGGTGTGTTACCATAAATGTGAATCATTCGCCACGACAACGAAGCAAAATTTATACCTATTCTAATAGCTGTTTGATGTTCTTTGCAAATTTTAAGTAACGGAAGTATATTTTTATATATTTTTTCTTTTTCTTGCTCTATTTCACTTAATGAATATTCTTTTTTTTTGGATGATTTAGTAAGATTGACATAATTGCCTGGATTAATGCGTACTTTTTGAACGAATGGGGCAACTTTCTCTGCTATAGATGGAATATAATGAACATCAGCAATAATAGGGATATTTAGTTTATTGATTTGTAGATATTTTGATATTTCTTTAACAGCTTCAACATCTTTAAGCGTAGGTACTGCTATTCTTATTATTTCGGCTCCCAAATTGTACAAACGTAATATTTGATTTATTGTTAGTTTTACATCGCCAGTACTAGTGTTTGTCATTGTTTGAATTCGTATTGGTGCAGTACCTCCTATTGTAATATTCTTTAGTTTTAATGCGATTGTATGATAGGTTTAAACCAGGATATGTATTTATGTACATAAAAGCAAAAATTGTTTTATAGATTTTACTACCTGTTCTTCTGCTTCGTACATTCCCATGTGCCCTGTATTTTTAATTTTTATTTTTGTTAAACGATTATTTTCTGTATGAAATTTATCTGCTAATTCAGCAGAAAAAAGCTGGTCAAACTCTCCGTATATCCATAATATTGGAAAGGTTGCATTATGTATATTATGTGTTTTATCGCTACGATTAGCCATTGCTTTTAAACATGATATCATCCCTTTTGGGCAAGTTAATTCTGCCATTTTACGGCTGTGTTCCAATTTTTCTTGGTACTGAAAAGATGGAGCATAAAGTTTTAGTATAAAATTGTTTACAAGCAACGATTTTTTTCCTTGTTCGATAAGTTTAATTTCTTGTTCTCTGTTTTTTCTTTTTTCGTCTGAATCGGCAAATGGATGTGAGTTTAGTAACACCAAACCATTAACATTAGAAGGAAACATTTCTGCGTAACTTAATGCTACATAGCCTCCCATCGAATGCCCAATAATTATTGCGTTGTTAATATTAAATTGCTCGAGTGTATTTTTTACAGCAGTAGCCATGCTGTTAATTGTTTGCTCAGGTTGTACTTCTGATTCGCCACAACCGGGCAAGTCGAATGCTATGCAATGATATTCTTTAAAATGATTGAAGATAGATTGCCATAAATATTTGTTTTCTAAATAGCCATGAAGAAAAACTATTGGCTTACCTTTACCATAGCTAATATGCGATAGTAAATTTTTCATTTTACTGTTCCTTTTTTAACTTCCTTTTCAACATCAATAGGTTCAATAGGGATTCTTTTCTCGCCTAAAATTCTACAACCGGTTTCTGTAATTAGTACATCGTCTTCTAATCGTACTCCACCAAATGTTTTATAAATTTTAACTTTTTCGTAATTTATAAAATCTTTATGCTTTTGTTCGGTGCCCCATCAATAAGTGCAGGGATAAAATATATTCCGGGTTCTACTGTTAATACGAAGCCTGGCTGTACTTTTTTAGCAAAACGCAAATAAGCTAGTCCAAATTCTTTGCTTCGTTCAATAGTATCATCGTATCCTACAAATTGTTCTCCAATGTCTTCCATATCGTGAACGTCTAACCCCATCATGTGTCCCAAGCCGTGTGGAAAAAATAATGCATGAGCTCCTTGTTTTACAGCTTCATTATAATCGCCTTTCATTAAACCCAACTCTGTTAATCCTTTGGCAATTTCTGTGCAAGCTGCAATATGTACATCACGAAAATATACGCCGGGTTTTAAAATTTCAATAGCACGTTTTTGGGCATTTAAAACTATTTGATAAATTTCTTTTTGCTGATTTGTAAATGTTCCGCCAACAGGAATAGTTCGTGTATGGTCTGTTGCATATCCTTCGAACGATTCAAATCCGGCATCGCATAATAGCAAATCGCCATTTTTTAAAATATTATCGTGATGATGATTATGTAAAATTTCGCCATGTTTCGATAATATAACTGGGAAAGATACTCTTGCTCCGTGTTGTAGTGCTATTCCTTCAATAGTTCCAGCAATTGATTGTTCCCAAATTCCATCTTGAGCCATTTGCATTGCGGTTGTGTGCATTTTGTAAGCAACATTCATTATTTGTTCTATGTGATCAATTTCTTGTTGTTCTTTAACAGAACGAAGCAAAGAAACGGCCTTGCACAATTCGGCTGATGCTTTTTGTTTAAGTTCTGCAAAAGGAATATTTAACAATTGATTAAGTAAAATTTTATTTGCATCTCTGTATGGTGGAAGGAAATGAATAGTTGTATTTTTCTTTACAAAATCTTCGACGTCATTGAATAAATCGTTGTAAGGTTTAACTGTTTCAATACCAGACAATTCTCCTAGTTCTTTCATTGAAGGTTTATTACCCATCCAGATAATGCTGTTAATGTCTACATCATCGCCATATAATGTGGTTTTATTATTATTAACATTTATAATTACTGCCAAATTTGGTAAATTTATACAAACAAAATACATAAAAGAGCTATCCTGACGAAAAGGATAACAATTAGCAGGATAATTTAGCGACGATTCTTTATTGCCTAATAGTAAAATAATCCCGTCTTTAACAAGTGAGGTTAATTTTTTTCTTCTTTCTAAATATGTATTTTTTTGAAACATAAAACAAAAAATTTAACGTTTAATTAATATTAACTTTATAATTTTACACAAACACAAAGTTAGATTTTTTTAATGAATTTTGAAATATACACACCACGTAAAGTTTCTTTAATATTAGCTTTAGTCTGTACAATTCTTTTAATAACCATCTTATCTTTATTTAATTTATTTGAAAATCAGATTTCATCAATTTTATTGCTTTCGGCAATTATAATTTTTCAATTTGCAATTGTTTATTGGCTCTCTTATGTATTCATAAGTAAAATTATTAACAATAAAGTTTTTCCTTTGTATAAAATTATTTCTCAACCAAAAGATGAAGAAAGTTTTAAAAAGTCGTTAAACATCTTAAAAAAAGCAAACATAGATGTAGCCAATTGGGTTATTCAAAAAAATAATGAGATAGATAGATTAAAAAAGAATGAAAAATTCAGACGTGAGTTTTTAGCAAACGTTTCGCACGAATTAAAAACACCATTGTTTTCAATACAAGGATATATAACGACTTTGCTTGATGGTGCTTTGGAAGATTTTGATATAAATCGCAAGTTTTTAGAAAAAGCAGAGAAAAATATTAACAGAATGATTTCCATTATTCAAGATTTAGAAAGTATTTCGAAATTGGAAAATGAAAGTTTGACTTTATACATAGAAGATTTTGATATTATGAAATTGATTAAAGAAATATTCGAAATGCTTGATAATAAAGCAAACGAGCGAAACATAAAGTTTTTTATTATCAACCCCAATAAACCGTATTTGGTACGTGCCGACAGACAACGAATAGCCGACGTTCTGTATAATTTAGTTTTGAATTCCATAAACTATGGAAAAGAAGGAGGCAAAACAACTATTTACATACACGATATGCACGAAAGAGTTTTAGTTGAAGTTTCGGATAACGGAATAGGAATTGAAGAAAAGTATTTAGATAGAATTTTTGAAAGATTTTATAGAGTAGATAAAAGCCGAAGTCGCTCTTATGGAGGAACAGGGCTCGGTTTAGCTATAGTTAAGCATATTTTAGAAGCACATAATCAATCTATTTATGTAAAGAGCACTTACGGTGTTGGTTCTTCGTTTAGTTTTACTTTAGATAAAGCATAAAAATATAAATTATGAGTTCAAACGAAAAAAAAAATAGGGTATTAGTTGTTGATGACGAACCCGATATTGTAGAAATGCTGACTTACAACTTAATTCAGGAAGGTTACGAAGTTCAAACTGCTTACGATGGGGAAGAAGCAATAGTAAAATCTAAAAAGTTTAAACCAAATCTTATTTTGCTCGATATAATGATGCCTAAAATGGATGGAATGCAAGTATGTAAAGAGTTACGTTCTATCGAAGATTTTGCTGTAAATAAATGCATCATTGTATTTTTAACCGCTCGTAGCGAAGACTTTTTTCAAATTTTAGGTTTAGAGGCTGGGGCCGACGACTATATAACAAAACCAATCAAACCAAAAGTTTTAATGAAAAAAATACAAACTCTATTAAGACGTTTTGTGGTAGAAACAACTACTGATAAAACAAATAAAATTGTCTTCGATAAAATTATTATTGATATAGATAAGCGACTTGTTATTAAAGGCGAAGGAGTTATCAAATTGCCACGAAAAGAGTTTGAATTGTTGGTTTTATTGGCATCAAAACCCGAACAAGTTATTACTCGCGATATGATTTATACAAAAGTTTGGGGAAACGATGTATTTGTAAGCGATAGAACCATTGATGTTCACATAAGAAAAATACGTGAAAAAATTGGAGGAGAATTTATCGAAACTATTAAAGGTGTTGGTTATAAGTTTATAGGATAAAGAAAAATAAGTGGTTATTTGGTATAAAGATCTACACTTGCGTTTATTTTATTATAAACTTCGAACATGTGTTTTATACTTTCTTTTACAGGTATAAATTTATATTGCAAAACATCTGTTATCTTTTCGTTAGTATAACATAGTTCTTTGTTCAATAGCTTAGCGGTATAAGTATTAATAAATTTTTTCTTTGATATTACAGACATTATTTCTCCAAAATATCCTATCATAATTAGTTTTTCTTTACTAATAAGTTTTAGCTTTTTTTTAATGTTTAGCAATTCTAACAAGTAGGTATAAAACTCTTTGTAATAAATATTTTCAGATGTTAAAATAAACCGCTGATTTGTTATAGATGTGTTGAAAGTAAGATGTAAAATTATTCGTACAACATCTCTAATATCAACAAAGCTCCCTTTCCCCGATGGGTAATACATAAAACCTTTTTTTAGTTGATGAATTATTGATTCGAAAATGTTCCACTGACGACTATAACCTAAAATTATTGATGGATTTACTATAAATGCAGGCAGTCCTTCTTGTATTCCACGCCAAACTTCCAACTCAGCAAAACATTTCGAAACTGTATATGGGTGTTCAGTTGTAAGTATCTCAAAAGTGGAGTTTTCTTTGCCAATTCCATCTATTGTTTGCGTAATGGTTGCAATTGAACTTATATAGCAAAATCGTTTTACATTTTGTAAAATAGCCGCATTTACAACATTTTCAGTTATTTTAATGTTTTTTTCAATCATTCCTTTATTTCCTGTTTCGTTTATGTTTACTTGCGCTGCACCGTGAATTACAAAGTCAACTTCATTAAAAACTTCAACAACTTCGCTGTATTTTGACAAATGGCAGTCAACCCACTGAATTTTGTTGAACAAATGCGAACAATCATGTAAATCAAATACTCTTTTTGTAAATGATATATCAGACTGTGGGCGTTTTAATGCAAGAACAGTTTTACCATTTTTTAATAACTCTAATAAAAGGTGAGAACCAACAAAGCCAGTTGAACCTGTTATAGCTATCATGTTTCAAAAATAATAGCTTTTTTCTTACCTTTGAAATTTGTTAACATAAAAATAAAGATTTTGGTAAAAATTAAACTTTGCTTAATATTATTTTTCCTTATTCAGAACTATATACAGGCACAATGGCTTTCGTATCCTTTTATAAATAAACAGCAAATTAAAATAGAAGAAATGCTTTATTCTGATAGTTCTGTTCATACGTCTATTAAACCCTTTGTTTTGAATTCTAAAAAACTTATTGAAAACTTAAACTTTACTATTTTGCCTTTAAAAAAAGATACTTCAATTGGATTTACAATATTACCACTTATTAACAATTCTATAAATCAAAATTCTAATTGGTATCAATCTTACGGTTTTTTTGCAAATGTTTACTACAAAAAGAAATTATCGTTTCAAACAATATTTAATCAATATTTTATATCACCCTATGAATGGCTAATTTTTAAAAGTGATTCTATAGGAATAATTCCCAGCATAGGCAAATATTCTATTTTAAGTAATAATATTTGGGCTAAAACATCGCTAAATTATAACTTACACTGGCAAACATTTCCTTTTTTATGGTTTGATATTGGTTTTGGCAAACATTTTTTAGGCGAAGGACACAGGTCTTTGTTTTTGTCCGATAATGCTTCACCATTTCATTACATTAAAGGAACTGCAAAAAAATGGAAAGTTCAATATTTTGTGCTATATAGCTTTTTAGAAGAACCTCGATGGAAAAATTTTAATATGAAATACACACGTAAAAATAGTACACTTCATTATTTAAGCTGGAACATAAACAAACACTTTAGTATTCATGCTTTTGAAACGGTTATATGGCAAACAAAAGACAGCATTGGTAATCGTTATTTCGATATAAATTACCTTAATCCAATAATTTTTTTTCGCCCAATCGAATTCTCGCTTGGTTCGCCAGATAATGTAATTATGGGGGCAGGTTTTAATTTAAGTATAAAAAAAATACTGCATCTCTACCATCAATTTATTCTCGATGAATTTAAAATTGACGAATTGCGAAATAATAAATACTGGTGGGGGAATAAATACGGTATTCAATTAGGAGCAAAAACTTTTTTAAAAGTAAATAATTCTACTTTATTTTACAGATTAGAATTAAATACCGCAAGACCCTTTACTTATGCACATAGCGACTATTTGCGTACTTGGGGGCACATGCATCAACCAATTGCACATCCGTTAGGAGCAAATTTTATTGAATGGCTAAGCCAGTTTTCGGTCAAATATAAAAAATGGTTGTTCGAATTATTTGGAGTTTATTTCAGACAAGGTGAAGGAACAAGTCAATTTAATGCAGGGAACAATATACATCGTTCGTATCAAGATAAACGGCAAGAATATGGCAACTATTTGCTAATTGGTTCTAATACAAACGTAAAATATCTAAGCCTTTCTATAAACTACACAATAAAACCTTCGTGGGAGATAAGTTTGTTTACAAAAGGCGAAACAGTAATATTAAATAAGCAACAACATAAGCAAAAAAATGAGTATTTTATTCATTTAGGCATCTGTACCCGTGGTTTTTCTTTCGATAGATATTAATTTCTAAATTTCTTTTTGCAGTAAAAGCTTTTATCTATAATTTTACAAAAATAAATTTAATTATGAATGATGCTATAATTCAAAAATTTTTGTCCGAATTTATATTAAATTATCCAATACAACTCGAATCGCATTCTACACTTTTAGGGGCAAACTATTTTAGTGGTGCACAGGTTATTAGGTTTCGTTTACGACTCAACGAGTATGATGATGTGCCAACCAATCAAATACAAGGGTTCAACGAAACATTAAAAGAGCATATCCCAAGCCTTATAGAACATCATTGCTCGATGAAGCAACGTGGTGGGTTGTTCATGCGTATGGAAGAAGGAACAATGCTTGGGCATGTAATGGAACACGTTGCTATTGAATTACAGAATTTAGCAGGAATGAATGTAGGTTTTGGTAAAACTCGCGAAACAAAAGTAAAAGGAGTTTACAATGTAGTTATTCGCTTTTTTGACGAGTATGCTGGTATTTATGCCGGGAAAATGGCTATAAATATTTTAAACCATATTCTTACCAAACAAATTATTGATATAAAGCCTATTATAGAAAACTTAATAACAATACGCGAGAAACGTATGCTTGGTTTTTCGACTCAACAAATTGTTAACGAAGCGCAAAAACGACGAATACCAACTCTTAGACTCGATAAGTTTAATTTAGTACAGCTTGGAACAGGTTGCTATCGAAAGGTTATACGTGCAACTATAACTCAAAATACAAGTTATCTTGCCGTAGAAAATACCGATAATAAATACATGACCTATAAAATGATAGAAGAAATGGGTGTCCCTGTACCTAAGCGTATAACAACAAAAAAAGTTGACGATGCATTAAAATTTTTTCATCAATTACAAAAACCATTGGTAATTAAACCTTCTAGTGGATATCGCGGCAAGCGTGTAAATGTTCATTTAGATACTGAAGAAAAAATTATAAAAGCCTTTTTTTGGGCAAAAACTTACGACGAAGAAGTTATTGTTCAAGAATTTATTAAAGGTAACACATATAGAATTTTGGTTATTGATGGGAAATTTGTTGCAGCTGTTCAGTTAATTGCTCCTTTTATTGTAGGTGATGATGTAAAAACCATAAAAGAGTTAATTGACGAACTTAATACACAACCCGAACGAGAATGGGGCGATAAAGGTAAACTATCGAAAGTAGAAATTGATGATGATACACTCAAAATTCTTGATATCAAAGGATACCAATTGACATCTGTTTTAGAAAAAGATAAAAAACTTTATTTAAAAAATAGTGGCAACATGCGATTAGGAGCATCGTCTGTAGATGTTACCGAAAAAGTTCATCAACATACTTGCTTTATTTGCGAACGTATATCAAAAATTTTAACACTCGATGTTACAGGAGTTGATTTTATTTCAGAAGATATTTCAGTACCATTGCACGAAAATGGGGGAAAAGTAATTGAAATAAATGCAGCACCTGATTTTAGAATGCACATAAACCCTACTGTAGGAACTCCACGACACGTTGAAAAAAATTTTGTTGCTATGTTATTCCCCGAAGATAAAAAGTATCGTATCCCACTAATTTCTATTACAGGTAGCAAAGGAAAAACATTGCTTACCGAATGGCTAAATTTTACATTTTCAAATAATAAGTATTATGTTGGACTTTTAAACGATAAAG